>NZ_JAKELO010000001.1 GCF_028912405.1 Methanogenium marinum
AGAATGAAGATTGCACCGGAATCCGGCAGCGCAAAAGTGCTGGATCTGATGGGCAAACCATCCCCTGAGATATTTGAGGACTTTCTGAAACGGGCCCGGGATATCGCCTTAAAAGAGGGAATTCCACTGAAAATAAATCCATATATCATCGCCGGGCATCCTGGTGAAGAGAAACCTGAAACAGAAGAGACCATAGATTTTCTCATTAAAAACAAATTACATGGCAACCAGATTCAGATGTTTACCCCCACTCCCCTGACCCGCTCTACGGCGATGTATTATCTGGGATATGATCCTATTACCGAAGATATTACCCCTGCAGAGCATGATGTAAAACGTCTGGAAGAAAGAAAGCTTCAGATTGTCAACCGGGACATCAGTATAAAGAAACTGAGTGCAAGGGAACAGAATGCAAAAATGGAGATACGCAGCAAGTATCCTAATGCAGTCAAATCCGAAAAGAGCATGCCATCTCTGATGAAAAAACCAAGCGGGAATAAGACCCCTGCACGTCCAAAACCGGCGAGAAAACCCAGACGTTAGGTGAGTATTTCAGACATCCGGGAACATAATCATACAACCCAATGATCACCTGTTACCGGGCAATCATTGGCAACACTGAATTTTTTCGCTCGTTCTCCACTATTTTTTATCCATTTCCTGACTGAATGAAAAATTCTTTCATATGGTGTCTTCATCACTCAAATATCCATTCTATCGGCACAATGTGATGGAAGGCACATTCCATCGATCATGTTATAAAACTATGTTATTATCTAGGATAGATTGCATACAATAAAGGGCAACCGGACCCTTGGTCTGGAAAAAGTTCAAATCATATACCACAGATCTCTCTAAAAAATGTGTGATGAAAATGTGCGGAATTATCAGCGTCATCGATAAAAAGAAAAATCCAATGGACGGTACAGCAGTCAGAGAAGCACTCTCCATTATGAATGAAAGGGGTAATGGCGAAGGATCAGGATATGCAGTCTATGGCGCATTCCCGGAATTTGCGGATTACTATGCTATCCACGTATTTTATGACGATCTTATCGGGCCAAAAACAGCAGTCGAAGAAGAACTGGAAAAAGTGGGCACCATAAAGCATGATGAAGAGATCCCGACGTTTGAACAACCCAACCTAAAAAAACGGCACATCCCATGGAGATATTTCTTTCAGCCAAATGTCTCAGCCCTCGGCACAACGGCGTCTGAAGAAGACATCCTTGTCTACCTTATGAAAAAGGTCAATACCACCATTCCCGGGGCGCTGATTTACTCCACCGGCAAAAATATTGCCATCTTCAAGGCAGCAGGCTGGCCGGAGGATGTGGCCAATTTCTATCGCATTCAGGATTATGAAGGATACATCTGGCTTTCACACAACCGGTACCCAACCAATACCGCAGGGTGGTGGGGAGGCGCCCACCCGTTTAATCTGCTTGACTGGAGTGTCGTACATAACGGTGAAATCACATCATACGGGACAAACAAGCGATATCTGGAGGGAAATGGCTACGTATGCACCATGCATACCGATACCGAAGTGGTTGCATACTTAACGGATCTTCTCCAGAGACAGCACGAACTTCCGCCAGAACTGGCATTCAAAGCACTTGCACCCCCATTCTGGGACGAAATTGACAGAATGCCGGAAAAGGAACGGGAACTCAATACTGCCCTGAGAATGACATACGGCCCTGCCATGATGAACGGGCCGTTTGCTATTGTTGTGGCAAGTTCAGAAGGCATTGCAGGAATTACCGACAGAATCAAACTTCGTCCCCTTGTTGCAGCAGAAAAAGGAGACCGCCTGTATCTCTCAAGTGAAGAGGCAGCAATCCACGTTATGGAGCCATCCCCTGACCGGGTATGGATGCCACGTGCCGGAGAACCAGTCATTGGGAGGGTATACTAATGCCCATCGGAAGTGTCCCGCCAAAATATAAAGTGACCATTGACAAAGACCTCTGCATGCTCTGTGAACGGTGCATTGAAAACTGTCCCTACGGAACGTTTCGCCGCGAAGGCAACAAAATCCAGATATTTTCCCGTGCATGCACTGGTTGCCACCGCTGTATCGCCATGTGCCCGCGTGACGCCATCAGCCTTCAGGAAAAACCAATCGATTACCGTTCACACCCGGTATGGTCGCGGGAAGCCCGCGAAGCAATCTATAACCAGGCACAGACAGGGAAGATTGTTTTGACCGGAATGGGAAATGCTCTCAATGTGCCGCAAATATTTGACCGCCTCCTTCTGGATGCCTGCCAGGTCACCAATCCATCCATCGACCCGCTCCGCGAACCAATGGAACTCAGAACCTATATCGGGAAAAAACCCAGGAAACTTACCATTGACAAAACACCGGAAGGGGACATAGACCTTGTCACAAAACTGGCACCTAACCTGAAGTGTGAAACCCCGATTATGATCGCCCACATGAGTTATGGCGCTATATCACTCAACGCTCAGTTGTCACTGGCACGCGGGGCGGCCGAAGAGAAGACATTCATGGGCACCGGAGAAGGCGGACTGCACGAATCCCTGTATCCGTACCAGGACAACATGATTGTACAGATTGCATCCGGGCGTTTTGGTGTTGACATCGATTATCTCGAACGTGGTGCGGCAATTGAAATAAAAATCGGGCAGGGAGCAAAACCCGGAATCGGCGGCCACCTTCCGGGAGAAAAAGTCGATGAGAGTGTATCAAAGACACGAATGATCCCACCCTTCAGCGATGCAATCAGCCCTGCCCCCCATCATGACATCTATTCCATTGAGGATTTGTCTCAGCTTGTCCGAAGCCTGAAGGAGGCAACGGAATGGAAAAAACCCGTATTTGTAAAAATTGCCGCCGTCCACAATGTCGCTGCCATTGCTGCAGGAATTGCACGATCATCTGCGGATGCTGTTGTTATTGACGGATTCCGCGGAGGCACAGGAACTGCCCCCCGTGTATTCCGTGACCATGTGGGAATACCCATTGAAGCCGCCATCGCTGCCGTTGATGCAAAACTCAACGAACAGGGCATACGAAATGAAGTCTCCGTCATCGCATCCGGCGGTATCCGTGACAGTGCTGATGTAACAAAGGCGATAGCACTTGGTGCGGATTCCGTCTACATCGGTACAGCTGCGCTGGTGTCTCTGGGATGCAGAGTATGTGGGAACTGTTACCGTGGCCTCTGTCCTTGGGGTATTGCAACACAGCGCGAAGACCTCACGGCACGGATTGACCCTGATATCATGTATAAAAACGTGTCAAACCTGATACACGGCTGGACGCTTGAAATATCAGAACTAATGGGTGCTGCAGGCATTAACTCCATTGAAAGTCTGCGGGGAAACCGCGACCGCCTCAGGGGATACATGCTGGATGAAAACATCCTCTCAGTCCTTGACGTGAAGACCGTCGGAGCTGATGTATGATGAAAAAAACCCTGACAATCGATGCAAAAGGCATGCACTATACTCCTCTTAACAAAGAAATACGTGCAGCAATAAAGGATGGCGTAACAGAAATCATTCTTGAAAATATCAATGGCCAGCGGTTTATCGGAAACGGCCTCCGTGGCAAAGATTTGACGATCATCATCAATGGAGTTCCCGGCGGAGACCTCTGCATGTTCATGTCAGGCCCGACCTGCATTGTACATGCAAACGCTGAACACGCCCCCGGAAACACCATGGACCGTGGTAAAATTTACATCCACGGAACCGCAGGCGATGCGGTTGCCCATTCCATGCGTGGCGGAGAGGTGTATGTGCGTGACAGCATCGGATACCGTGGGGGGATCCACATGAAGGAATACAAGGATAAATGCCCGGTCCTTGTCGTCGGTGAATATGCCCGTGCATTTCTGGGAGAATATATGGCCGGAGGCATTCTCATTGTCCTTGGACGGGGAAAGGACCAACCTCCAGTTGATGAACGGGGCGTGGGAACAGGCATCCACGGGGGGGAACTCTACATACGGGGAGAGGTGCCCGACCATCTCCTGGGCATCGGTGCAGAGAAAAAACCCTTCACCGAAGACGACCGGGAAAAAATCCGTCCGTATATTGAAAAATACTGCCGGGAATTCGGGGTGGATGAGCCAGAATTATTCAGTGATGAATACGTACATATCGGGCCTTCCAGTGCCCGGCCGTTTGCAGGAAAATATTGCTGGGAGTGAGAAAAAATGCCAGGAAAAAATTATCAGAACCTGAAAGAAGAGGTCTGGGACACCGGCATCTGTTCCGGGTGCGGTGCATGCGTTGCCGTATGTCCGGCAGACGCCATCATATTCACCCACGATGAAAACATAGATTCACCTGTCCAGACGGGGTATTGTAAGGAAGTAACAGACAATGTGCCATGTGGGGCATGTTACGCTGTCTGCCCACGGACCGCGGCACAAGAGACAGCCCGGATGGAAAAGACCGGTCTGGGCGAATATACAGACATCTTTGCTGCTCACGCGGGGTTTGATGTCGAGAAACGACAGAGCGGGGGTGCCGTAACGGCAATTCTCGCGAACGCCCTTGAAGAAGGACTTGTCGATGCCGTAATAACGGTAACAGCAGACCCGTGGACACAGAAACCAGAGTCCGTTATTATCACAAAGACAGAAGCATTGGTTGCAACGGCAGGCAGCAGATATGCCTGGTGGGTCCCCACGCTGGCAGCGCTGAAATCTGCTGTTGTCACACAGAAGATTGAACGAATTGCAATTGTCGGCGTTCCCTGTGCTGTGTCTGCTGCACGGATGATGAAGACGTCAGACCATGATCTGCTCAGGCCGTTTGGGCGGGCCATTCGCCTTATAGTCGGGCTGTTCTGTACGGAAACATTCGACTATGAGATGCTCATCAAAGATAAAATAATTCGTGAGATGTCAATTGAACCCTGGCAGATAGCAAAACTGGATGTGCGGGGTAAACTAATAATTGAAACCACGGATAAGGCCGTCAGGGAGATACCACTACGTGACCTTGAAGACTGTGTTCGAAAAGGATGCCATGCATGTGGTGACATGACCGCTGTTGATGCAGACATATCTGCGGGTTCAGTCGGAAGTCCTGATGGCGAAACGACTCTCATTGTCAGGACTCCTATTGGAGTTGGATTTATTGATCATGCAACAGAGACCGGGAGACTGGTAATTGAAAAAGATGCATGCGATCTCAAGGGCATCATACATCTTTCACAGAAAAAATCCGAACGAATCCACACATAATCTTTTTTTGTTTGATAGTTCAAAATAAGAAGTACATATTTTTCCGGACGATGTAACTGTTAACAGCATCATTCTCTGGATTACCCCGTATCAACCAGAGGTCTGAGACAATAACTATGAAACACCTAAAATTTGTCAATCATCGCATCGATGAATATGCCCTTCAGGTAACATACGATCCGGCAACCGACAACGGCAAAGTGATCTTTAATCTCACCCTGATTAAAGAGGAAGATCGCATTTATGCAGTTGATATCATTCACCAGTCCCATAAAGCGGGTATCTGTGTCAGTGATCGTATGCTCATCACTGACGCGGGTGAACAGATAGGGGATAAAACAATACCAACGGGATACTGCGGCATTGTAACGATGTGCAGCATTACCCTTGATGCAATATTGCTGAGAAACGGCATTCCCATTAATCCCATTGGCGGAGGGTTACTGGAGATAAAAGATCACGTGCCCCGCAGGTTTACCTCTCTGATACGCTATGATGCAACAACGATTGATCCAACGCAGGTGATGATCGACCAGGGCTCCACCGGCATCAGCGGAGTTATTCAGTCGGGGAACGGCAGCATCCTTGCAAATATACGGGAATCGCATATGGCGGCAGAACCACTCCTTTATGAAATTCTCGACCTGTTTGGAACGGTAGGTTTTACCGGCATTCTGGACGTGGGCAGGCCGAACAGACCCATGTTTGGTGTTCCCGTCACAACGAACTATCAGGGTATTGTGATGATCGGCGGAGCAAATCCGGTGGCAGCATTTATCGAATCAGGACGGTGGGCGGAGACGACAGCAATGAAAGGGCTGATTCCGGTGTCACGGCTGGTTCACATTGATGATATTGAGTAGATAATTATTTGGGAGCACCAATGTGTTTCCCGCTTTTTGTTGGGGTGAACTGTTTTTTACACCATGAACACCATCCGTGCACCAGCTGGTGCACGGATAGAAATGGCTATTTTTATCTTAATTTTGTATTAGACATGATTATGACGTTTATCCCATTAACCGTGCACCACATCCGGTATCAGACAGACATACAGACAAACACAGACAAACAAAGAAGAAACCGGATTGCTGAATGATATTGGATTCTGGTGCACACTTCTCATAATATCTGTACATATATCTATATTACTACCTTATTTATGGAAACAAAGAGCGATAATCCCGTATTTTATCCGTGCACTTTTGCCTGAATTGTGGTGCACGGATGGTGCAATAGTGCACGTTTAATTTTTTTTAGTCAATCCCTGCATGTGTCTGGCATCATCATCTGGTATTTGTCATCCGGTCTTTCCTCCGGTCTGTCTCATCCGTGCCATCCGTGCCATCCATGCCATCCATGCCATCCGTGCCATCGGTATAGCCATGGAACACTAGCGGATCTCGCGATACCATGAGGCCGGAGACGTTCTGGAGACTGGGAATGCCTTTGTCGGTACATCATGGTGCCATGATAAATATTTAGACGGGTTATAACCAGGCAAAAAGTGGCATTTTCAATGGGTTATAACCCACCCAAAACATACATTTATGCCGGGTTATAACCCACCATAGCAATGTGACAGACACCCCCGACCTTATGGAAGTCCTGGTCTCTCTCAATCCGTGGTGGAGCGGCAAAGACTTCGGAACCGGCGTACGGCGAAAACGCTATTCATCAAAAATTCGGAAATATTACGCAACAGGAGAGATAGTCGTCCTCAGCGGTGTGCGACGCTCAGGGAAGACTACCCTCCTGTACCAGTTCATCCATGACCTGATTTATGGGCAGAACATTGACCCACGGTCAATTCTTTTTGTCAACTGCGATGAGCCAGCCCTCGCTCGGCTGGACCGGCCGCTTGAAACGGTGCTCGACATCTACCGGAGAGAAGTTTACAGCCAGGAAGGGGCCTGTCTGGTCTTTGACGAAATTCAAAACATCCCGGAGTGGGAGCGGTGGGTAAAAGCAGTCTATGACAGGAAACAGTTCCAGTTGGTAATCTCAGGATCGTCCTCCTGTCTTCTGGACTCAGAGGTGTCGACTCTTATAAGCGGAAGATATCTGTCGGTTCCTGTCTATCCGCTTGACTTTTCCGAGTACCTTCTCTTTCAGGAGGTGGAGGCAGGAACTGACCCAATAGCACTCTCAAGCCAAAAATATGAAATTTTAGAGCACCTGCGGCACTATCTCCATGAAGGAGGATTCCCACAGGTTGTGCGGCAGAGCGAGGAGGAGGTAAAAAAAGATCAGCTCAGGGCATACTACGACAGCATTGTCTACCGCGACATTGTCCAGGTGAACGAGGTGCGCAATCAACGGGCGATGAGCGATCTGCTCTTTTACCTCATGACCAACATCACCTCTCTGTATTCCTATCAGCAGCTGGTGCAGGTGCTGGGTATTGAAGTGGGGACGATTAAAGAGTACATCCGGTATGCCGAAATGGCGAAGGTGCTTTTTGAAGTCCGGTTCTTCAGTTACTCACTGAAGACACAGGCACGGAATAATAAGAAAATCTACTGCATCGATAATGGGCTGAGAAACGCGGTTTCATTCACATTTTCAGCTGATGTTGGGAGAGGTGTCGAAAACCTGGTATATCTTGAACTGCGGCGGCGGGGACACGACCCATATTACTGGAAAAAAGGAGGCGAGGTTGATTTTGTCCTGAAAAATGCCGACAACACGCTGAGTGCAGTCAACGTCACCTACACCGATACGATTCCCGGACGGGAGATGGACGCACTCCGGGAGTTCGCGGACGTTTTTGGTGCCAAGGTAAAAGATCAGGTGCTGATTACAAAGGATACCGAAAAGACGGACGGAGATATCCGGTGCATCCCGCTCTGGAAATGGTTGCTGGGTGAGGAGTGAGGTGGAATCAGGTGGGGTGGAATAAGGTGGGTGTAGAGTTAGGCACACCCCGTTGAGCCTGACTTGCCGACCATTCACCTATCAAACCACCCAACCTACCAACCAACCAAGAGAAACACCAACCCATTTCGACAGCTGGGCAGAATCCTTGCTTCAGATTTCAGATAAAGTATGCATAAGTAACGCATAAGTAAAGCTTAAATAGCCCCCTAAACAGGCCCGCACCCCGGAAAAACACGTCCACACAGACGGACGGAGCGGGCCGTTCTCAACCGAAGACAGGCTGCAGATCCTCTCATAATATCGAGTGAGGAAAAGCCCTTGTTGGTCTGCAATCTGTGGTTTATTTTGGAAATAACCTGCATTCCACCCCCATATTCCGGGTAGTAATAAATGGGACAAAAGGGGCCCATTTTGCCAGTATTTTCGCAAAACAGGGGGGCGAAAAAGATGAGGTCATCGCTCATGACGTGACTGGTTGTGGTTCAAAATGTGGCAATGATTCTGATCTGGACAGATGCACATACTCATGCCAGTCTTCCCCCAGATTATGATTAGCACTCAATAAGATTACAGCAAGTAATTTTGATCTACATTAACCACAGGGACTATATGCAAAGGAAATACGGAGAATTTAAACAAAATGAATGATGATTTGAACGTAAAAATCATCGAGACGCACCACGATGTGAAATGGATCTGCCGGACGCTCGGGGAGATGAAAGAGACAGATGCAGACATCGAGGATCGCATCCAGAACCTGGAAGGGTGGCGGGCAAAAAAGGTCGGGGCAGAGAAGTGGAGCGGCGGGATTGTGGGGCGTTTGCGACGTTGCTAGTGTTGTGGTTAGGGGTGGGGGGTGAAATACCTTCTAAATTCACGTATAACACTGAACATGAATACCCATTTTAGAAAGCGGGTAAACCACGTACTTCACAACCCACTCAACCACACCCTCATCCTCAACCAGCCAGACTATCATTTCAGATTCGGTATCATCTTCATTTTGCATGGTTTTTTGAAACAAAAGTTTTGGATCAGTATTTTCAAAGGAATTATCATATATTGAAACTTCATCGGCTATTACAATCATTTCCGGCAAAAACGAGACTGAACGTTCATATCTATCCCGGATTTTCTTTTCCGGGACATCATGACCACCCTCCCTATACCGGGATTGGACGCGGGCAACATTGATATCAGGATCTTTTGTTGTAATATATGTCAGATGAATCCTATAGCCTTCTTCCTTCGCGAATTTCATAAAATCCAGACGGCTTTCATGAGAGAACACCGTTTCCCATGCAACAGATTTTCCTGCTAACATCAATTCTTCAAGCCGTCTTTCCGTCTCTTCCCGTGCCTTGATTGACTTTTCCAGAACATCAGACATATATTTAATATCCGGATCATCACGTTCACAATAATCAGGGCTTAAATAATATATCGAACCATCTGAGAGAAATGGAGCCATTATTGTGGATTTACCTGATCCATTTGGCCCGGCAAAAAGAAAGAAATCTTTCATCGGTATTATCTACCGTGAGTTTTACCATATGTCCGGCGGGCAACATCCTTTAAAATTTTGTCTGTATCTTTAAATGAGGGAACAAAACCGCTTTCACTCCACTTTGTTCCGGCTAAGATTCTTTGACTCTCAGGGGACATCCGGCCCTGAATCTGACATTTTTCGGATTCACGAATCGGCAGACAGGCCAATTTATATTTGGTTTGCAATCCCCCTACATGGAAGTATTTGATGCCAGTCTCCTGAACACCTCCAGAGGTATATTTATCAGTCTTTTTGTCATCCTCTCGCCCTGAGTATTCCTTTTTGGATGATGGTGTGGAACTCATAATGGTTACCCCGATAAACAAATGATCATACACTTAGATACTATTTATTTCTAATCCGGATTCCATTATCTGATCCAAAACTTAGATAATTCACCCCATTCATCTCCAGTTCCCCTCATCCGCAATCTTCGAAAACGGTATAATCCCCGCACCAATATCTGTCGTCACATTACATCCCTGTTCAATAGCATTCGCGACAAGGTTCAGGCCGCTGAAGAAGACAATTGAGAGACGATAGGGATCGGCCCGCAGATTAAACGGACTCGTACCAATACCAACCGGACGGACAAACCCACACCCGGCCATATCATCAATAATACCCTCAACTTTATCTCTTGCCTGAGCAGTCACTTCCCGGACATTCGCGAGCGCCACCCCGCTCCCGGTATGAACCAGACTATCAACCGAGGTCAGCCCTGCATTAATAAAAAGCTGAAGAGGATCTATTGTTGTGCCCTTATAGCGAATCAGGTCATCAAAACAGACCGGTTGGTTATCAGCAATACGGAACCTCCCCCCGTAGACAATATCAACACCAATCCCGTTATTCTGAAGAACACCGTCCATCGTTATGGAACAGGCAGAGATAAACCCAACCGTATCCTGAGGAAGACGGGGATCGTTATCGGTGACGGAGTAACCCCGGAAGAAACTATAGCCCCGGTCAATCACCTCATCATATGCCCGCGTAACATTCTCAATCTCATCATACGGTACATACGTCAGGTTGTAGGCAATATCCCCGGCCAGCGTCTTCGGGTCAAACGATACATTAAATGAAAGCTGTTCAAGTCGGGATATCACATACCCCATACGGTCATCAACTAAAGCATCCTCTGCCTCAGAAAGACCCTCCGTCGTAAGAACCCGGCCTTTATTACCCACTTTGCGGGTAAATCCCCTCTCATCGAGGTACTGAAGATAATACTGTACTGCCCGATCAGACATCGAAAATCCACGTTCAGCCATCAGCTCACTGAGCCGCTTTGCGCCGAGAGGCCCTTGCTGCTCTGAAAGAATACGCAATATCTCAACAGATTTTCTCTCAGAACGCTCAAAGGTCATTTCACAACCACCCCAGACCAATTGTGGCATTGCAGAAATGAGAACAATTCATTAGTAGGATAATTGAGGATTCATTCATATGTATGTTTTGAAAAAAAAGGATGGAATGGTGCCGGTTTTTTACGGGAAAGAGATCATTCCGGTTCTTCCCGGACCTTTATTGCCTCCTCCACCGGGATGATAAATATCCTGCCGTCCCCTGCCTCACCAGTCACCGCCACTCGTTTGACAATTGATACGATCGCTGCCACATCCTCATCCTCGACGACCATCTCAATTTTCACCTTGGGTATCAGGTCGACATTGACCTTCCTTCCGCGAAACTGGAGAGATATGCCGCGCTGCATACCCCTGCCATGCACATTTGTGACGGTCATTGCAAAAAATCCCCCTTCATCAAGGGCCGCCTTCACATCTTCCACCTTTTCAGGCCGTACGATTGCTTCTACTTTCTTCATCTTTTACGCCTCCACCGTCTCGCCGTGCTGGGAGATATCCAGACCGACATATTCTTCCTTCTCATCAACCCGAAGGCCCATTACCTTGTCAACAACCTTTGCGAGGATGTAGGTCACAACGAATGCATAGGCCACGCATACTCCCACATCCAGCAACTGTATAAGGAACTGATTCACATTGCCGTATAACAGGCCATCAACGCCTCCGATGGCCGCTGTCGCAAAGATACCTGTCGCAAGAGCACCAAACAAACCGCCGACTCCATGGATAGCCCATGCATCCAGCGATTCATCAATACCCTTCTTCTGCCTCCACAGGAGTGCAGCGTAACAGACAAGTCCTGCAAGTGCACCGATGACAAGAGATCCTTTCACGTCAACAAACCCTGCAGCAGGTGTGATTGCAACAAGCCCTGCGATTGCACCGGAAACAATGCCAAGTGTTGCAGGCTTTCCCCGTATCCAGGATGCAACCATCCAGGCCAGTGCGCCGGCGGCGGCGGCAGTGTTCGTCACAACAAATGCGTTTGCTGCGATACCGTCTGCTGCAAGTTCACTCCCTGCATTGAACCCGAACCAGCCAAACCACAGCAGTGCTGCACCCAGGAGAGTGAGCGGAACATGATATGGCTCCATCCCATACTTCCCGAAACCCTTCCGGGCACCAATCACCATGCAGAGAGCGAGAGCACCGAAACCTGAACTGATATGAACTACCGTTCCGCCTGCGAAATCAAGTGCACCGAGTTGTGAAGCCCATCCGCCACCCCATGCCCAGTGTGCAAGCGGGTCATAGACAAGCGTTGTCCACAACAGACCGAATACGATGAATGAACTCAGTTTCACCCGCTCTGCAACAGCTGATGTGATAATTGCCAGGGTCAGGGCAGCAAACACGAGCTGGAACACCATGAACAGTATATCCGGGATTCCATCACCATCCAGTCCGACACCGTTGAGCATGAAATGGTCAAGACCACCTATGAACCCACCAATGTCCGGCCCGAATGCAAGACTGTATCCAAATACCACCCACTGGACACTCACTATGGCAAATGCCACAAAGGCAAGGCCTATCATTGAGATGATGTTCTTCCTTCTGACCATTCCACCGTAGAACAGCCCCACAGCAGGGGTCATAAGCATGACCATTGCCGTACATATTATGATAAATGCGGTATCTCCGCTACTGATTGCCATGAATCAAACCTTTTTTTACCTTATAAATCCAAAGTATTATTCGGAATTCTCGTTTCTTCTATTATACGGGATAATTCTTTTGAGGGGAGAGGAACAGTCTCCCCTTGAATTTCTTTTAGAACCTTGTCAGGTACTGTTCAATCTCCCAGGGATGCACTGCAGTCCGGAATGAGTCCCACTCCATCTGTGCAATACTGTTGAGTCCGTCAATAACATGAGCCCCGAGCGTATCACAGATGAGCGTATCCTCCAGAAGGTGCCTGTTAGCGGTCATCAGGTCACCCGGAAGTGTATCAATATGGGACCTGTTGCGTTCATCTTCAGTCATCTCAAAGATGTTCTGGTTCACCCCTGCGGGAGGAACAAGCTGCTTTTTTATCCCGTCCATACCTGCAGCGAGGATTGCAGCAAAGGTCAGGTAGGGATTACAGGTTGGGTCCGGGCTCCTGAGTTCCATCCGGGTGCTCTTTCCACGGGGGGAAGGAACGCGAACAAGGGCCGTACGGTTCTGTGCACTCCAGCTCACATACACCGGTGCTTCATACCCGGGTACCAGTCGCTTGTAGGAGTTAATCGTCGGATTGGCAACCCGGGTGATACTCTTTGCATGCTCCAGCACACCGGCAATGAAATGCAGAGCGACTTCAGAGAGCTGAAGCGGTGCCTCCGGATCATAAAACACATTCTCCCCGTCTTTGAAGAGCGATGCATTGACATGCATCCCGCTTCCGTTGATGCCAAATTTCGGCTTTGCCATAAAGGTTGCATTCAACCCGTTCTGGAGTGCGATGGACTTTGTCGCATATTTGAAGGTGATGACATTATCAGCTGTTTTTAACGCATCGCCATACTTAAAGTCAATTTCATGTTGACTTTCTGCCACTTCATGGTGAGAGGCCTCAATCTCAAAACCCATGTCTGTCAATGCAAGGACAATCTCTGAACGCACATCTTCTGCGAGGTCAGTCGGTGCCAGGTCAAAGTAACCGCCCTTATCCTGGGGGACAATCGTAGGCATGCCCTCCTCATCAAGTTTGAAGAGGAAGAATTCAAGTTCAGGACCCGTATTGAAAGTATACCCCATCTCCTTTGCTTCAGCGAGCACCTTCCTGAGAATGTGCCGGGGGTCACCTTCAAACGGCGTTCCATCAGGCATGTAGACATCACAGATAAACCGTGCAACCGGGCATTCATTTGCCCTCCATGGAAGAAGGGAGTATGTTGAAGTATCCGGTTTCAGGACCATGTCGGACTCTTCAATTCGTGCAAACCCCTCAATCGAAGAACCATCAAAGGATATTCCCTCTGTGAGAGCTTTTTCCGCCTGCCATGCCGGAATTGCAACATTCTTGGGCAATCCCTGTATGTCGGAAAACTGCAGGCGGACAAATTTCACCTTGTCTGCCTCAATTCTCTCTAATGTTTTTGCAACATCAGTTGACATTGTCATGGATAGTCATAACTCAGATGAACTATTTATAGATAGCACACAACCTACAGGATGTCTGCCATAATCTATATAGATCACAATAGTGATTGCTCAGAAAATTGTATATTATTTTTTAATAAAATAAAAAACACAGCCCAATAAAATCGGACAATCATAATCAGGTGTCGTCTTTTACCAGATAATTGATAGCATTCTCCGAAATCACTCCCGCATACTCACCCACCCTGCGGAAGTTCTCAACACAGTAGCCAATTGAAACAACACCCGGCACACCCAGATCAAAAAGCCAGCTGGAAATGTCATTACATTTTTCTACAAAATCACGCACATCAGAGATTAATACATTTGCTTTCAGAATATCTTTTTCAAACAGTGATTCCAGACTTGCCTCAAAGATATACAAAGATTCCCGACTTTTAACTTCTATGATATCAATAATTTTCTTCTCAAGGGATGTATACATCAGACTTCTGGCGCTCTCAGCAACTTTAACGACGTGGTCCCCTACCCGTTCAACGACACGCGAAATCTGGAGATATATTAAGGCAAGTTCAATATCGACACCCATCTCGCGGGACAATGAAACATTTCGTAACATAAGATTAAACTGGCGGGCGACAAGCCAGTAGAGACGGTTCACATCACGATCGCGAAGGATAACATCTTCGATAAGTTCCTCATCACGGGTCTTCAGCGCAAACACCGCATCCCGTTGCATACCGGCAACAATCACCCCCATTCTTTTGAGCGTACTGGAAAACGGCATCTCACCAGGATTAAGGAGATCACGAATCACAATTTTGTGATCAGTCTGATCGGAAACCTCCTGGCCCACCGTTCGTTGCGTAAATTTTCTCACAGACTTATGTGCCCAGGAAGGAATTCTTCCCGGTGAGACAATTTCAATAACATTATACCCCGCCACATAGGCACCAATCAGAGAGCGAAAAAGAATATCCGCACCATCAAAAAAAGCCAGATCAAATATTTTTACCCGTTCTGACACCTTACCCAATATTTTTGGTGTTACGGTAAGGGATCCATCGGGCTGAATTATAATGCCCACAGGATCATTTTTATGAATGTCAGAAGCTCGTATCCACTCCTTAGGGAGGGAAACAATGAAAGACGAGCCACCTGTTACCTGAACTTTTCTGATTTCCATAAGACACAAATCACCCAACCAAAAAACTGCATTGAAGTCAGAATATAATAATAGATTATCCGCAAATATATATAAAATATATATCCCCCCACCGGCCCGCATACCAGAAAACCGACGTGAACAGTATGGAAACCTTCAGATGAGGGGGGAACACCCGCCCACCAATGGCGGGGGCGACGTTGGCGGAATGGCGGCAGCTTTGCAGCAGCATGGCGGCACTTTCCGCCATGATAAAATCGGGGCATTCCAACCGAATGGTAGAGATCTAAGAGAGAATAGAGAGACGCTTCTTCAAGAGAATAGGATATGGCGGCAATGTGGGACCACACAGCTTCCGGACGTCTCCAATGCAGGTGCGGGCCCGGGGGTCTGCGCCCAGGGATTTTCCGCCAACCAAATTGCTTCCGGTGCAATTCAGGCCGAAAAGTTCGAACAAAGCAACATCCTCGCCCGGTATGATGGCGGCAGCTTCCGCCATCTGCTGCACTCTGCTGTACATGCCGCCAACAAGGGGATAACCGGTGGCAGCACACATGGAACATCCGTCCGGCATCATTCCCCTGCCTGAGGATGCTTTCGCTGAAAGAGTTCTTTCGGACGGCGAAGGATATGAGGGACAGTTAGGTCTGTGACGAGGGCAGGATGTACACAGCCAACGATGAAATTTAATTGCCTTATTGAAAAGATGATAACTGATATTACCATGCATCTATCTCCCTCGCCCTCGGGCCGCAAGCGACACCTTCGGGCTGAATACAGGAATCAGCCGGATTTATAGAATTTATCCATACATAAAATTTAAAAATTGGATTTTTCGTAATCCTCCTGACATTATTCTGACAATGAAACATCAAACTTCCATTGTCCTGTAAGAGACCCGAAATGATTGATTTCAACGGACATTTCCTTTATTTCGGATGAAAGGGGTTCAATCCGGGATCGGTATGTATAGGTATTGTCACTGCTGCCGATAAGATTCATATTCCAAAGAGATTTCTGATCTCCCCCGTCTATCCGGTAATAGCCGTTTGGTTTATCGTCTGATGAGAGGGTAAATGACCAAATCGTTCCATCATCCATCTCTGTTTCATAAACAGGTTCAGGCACATAAACCGAGAAGAAGAGTTCCGTGCTGTTTTCTGTGGCATCAATCCTGTCAAACGTTATCGTTATTCCTTCACTTTCTTGGGAGATATTGACGGGAATTGTTTTCCGGAGAATCTCACCGTCAGGCCGTATCCCGATTTCTGCTATTTTTTTGCCGGACTCTCCCCTGTAGACCATTTCTGTTTTCCCATCCCACGTCATTACATCCGTAATTTCAAGGGTATACAAACCAGGGGATATTTCCACACCGGTGTCATTTAACGACGAATCCCATTTGATATCGTACATGATATTTTCACCAGGGAGTATGGTGATATCATCATCTCCACGCAGGTATCTTTTGACAATCCCGAATGGCTGGGATAAGTCCGCCGGATTTTGTATGAGAAACTCAGGGGGGAAATCCTCAATATTTACCGGGGAATTACCATCATTCGCGAATATTACCGTTACAGTAACATTGCTCCCCTGCACCACCCCGGAAGATTCCGGCACAGCATAAACCACAAGCCCGTTGTAATCCCCCTCTGCAAAATCAGAACTTTTTAAAGCAGATATTGATCCGTCAGGGTCATCATATTCAGGAAGAATTATCCACTCATCTTTGTCATCAGAACCACCGGGTGCAGTGCATCCACAGATGAATGAGGCTGCAATGAGCAATATTAAAAGAACGATTTTAAAAAGACAGTTTTCCCCCACCATATGTATCAGATCAGGCTACAATGACCGATATAATTTACCACATCATGCAGCCAAAGAAATTTTGCCAAAAAATAGTCTTATTTACGGTCTAAACTGTGTGAAAATAAAAAGGATTTATCGTAATCCCTTACTCTTTTTTCAATGCCCCAACCGATGAAATCTTATTGAAAAATGCACCCAGGAATTCCTGAAAGTCATCATTCCAGCAGTCATTACCCGCCCTGACATCGCACTTTCTTTTCATCGAACGCATCACATGCTTTCCCAGCCTCGCGGAGAAGATATCATCTGAGGCGAGGAGGGAATAGACATCCACCCATTTTCTCATAATTTCAACGGCATATCTTCCATCCGGATTAATAAACGGGCCGGAAAAAACCTTTTGATTCAGATACTTCTCACTAAACTTTCCTGCATTCACCGCATTATCAACCGGTGGCCCTGTACGCGTGTACAGAGAAGGGAGCCGGTCAACAAGCAATTCAAAGAGCAGATAGCAGTGGTCCTCGCCCATCGCCTCACTATATCTGTTTACGACAAATCCATTCCGTTCAAGAAGAGAAGCAATACCTGCAGAACTTCTCCTCAGCTGCGGAACAACAATATCAGGAATCTGATGCGGCGTTGCAAAACTGATACTATAGAGCCCTGTCCCACGGAGAGAAAGAATCTGCTCAAATTCATCCCGGGTAATGCCATCTTTTGCAGGGGGGTAAAAAAATTCCAGGCCAGGGGATGCAGAATAGCCCCGGCAGAGCTCAATGAACTCTCCCATCTGTGCCCGTGAAACCGATGCAGCCACATTCCGGTTCGGGTCAACCGGATCAATTACCACAAGAGGATCGTCAAATTGTTTCCCCTGATGACCGACAATGTCAATCGTCTGCCCGGCCCTCCAGGACTGACAGGCTTCGATAAGTGCACTGAATCCACCATACCTAAGAACGAGCAGTTCACACAGATATCCTGCAAACCCTTCCGTCATCAGATCAGAGCCATACACCCCACCCGCCTTTGAAAACTGTTTCATCAGGAGGACATCATCCTCAAGACCGCCGATACGGGACTGAATATACCTGGTGTGAAACGGCGTTCTGTCAACAGCACTCTGAATTCGTGCAGAATCTGTCACCGCATAACAGGGGACAAGGTCCACGTCAAACCCGGATATTGTTGCATTAACATATGGATGTTCCGCATATTTTTCAACAAACTGACCGCCAAACCGTGATGCAATTGACCTGCCGAGAATAATTCCCTCTTCTTCGAGTGCTTCCCGGGGCATCTCAGGAGGATACAGCATAAAAACATCGATATCGCGGTCGCCACTTATCCAGGTATTTCGTGCGACAGAACCAACGACCATTCCCTTTGCGGTTCCGCTTTCATTTACCGCATTAAGAAGCATCTCTGCAACAAGGCATATGCTATCTATCTCCTCTTTTTCCGGACGAACACGTGAGAGCACCTCAACCTCGGTTTCATTCCTCAGGGTCATGCCTTCACCTCCATAATATCCTCATATATCGGCCCTTGCGGAGTAAGTGTACTTTTTTTCAGGGTAATGGTATCAACAACCATCTGTCCAAATGAACACCCGGATATCTCTTCAACTGCGACGCGCAGTGAACTATCAAATCGTTTGATGCGCCCCAATGTTACATGAGGAGTGAATACCCGGGTTTCGGATGCAATGCCCAGCGGAGCAAGAAGTTTGTCCAGTTCAGCAACCGTTTCCTCGCCCCATCCGTTATCGGAAACATCAGCCCAGACAATACGGGGCCGTTTTTTCGGATGAAGCCGGACCCCTGACACCGTTATTTCAGTCGGTTTAAATGAGAATTCAGACATTATTTCCTGTACAGAATGCATTACATCATCAGAAACATCCCCAAGAAACTTCAGGGTAATATGCGCGAGGGGGGGATCAACACAGGTCAGTTTCGCATCACTGTTCCTGAGAATATCCTGCGCAGCATAGAATTGATTCCTGATATTGCGAGTGAGTTCAACAGCAAAAAAAGCCCGTACCATATACAGATCTATTGAACTTTTTATCAGATAGGGTTACCCATACCCCCTATTACCGGAACAGGAAAGAAGTATTATTTTTAGTTCAGAAACAACATTGGTATACGAATCCATGGGGGATTATTTTCTGTGACAGATGCAGCCAAAATCAATGTATATACACTTGAAAACTGCCCGAACTGCGAACTATTAAAGGAATATCTGAATGCGGCAGGTATTGGATATACCATCCGCAATATGATGGACGCAGAGGCATTGACAGAACTCAGAATAAATGGTGTATTTGTACGGGAAGCTCCGGTCCTGCAGATCGGAACAACATTCCTGACATCAAAGGACCTCTTTGGTGCTGAAGGGGTTCGTGAGGAAATCGTTGATTCATTGCTTCGGAGAGAGTAATATGCCAATAAATCCCCGTCATGCAGAGACTCAGCAGACTCTTGATGGCTTCAATGTACCCACGCTTCCCAAAGTCAGAACATCGAGGGGCCATATTTTAGAATGGGACAGGGAAAAAATCGTAACTCAGATTCTCAAAGAAACACAACTTGTTGAAACATTTTATGGAAGCGAAGGGGCAGATGAGAAACTTGCACGTGACATTGCGCTTGAAGTCGAAACCAGAATAAAAAAACTCAAACTCAAATCCCTTTCCGGCCCTTTGATCAGAGAAATTCTTAACATCACCCTTCTGGAACGGGATTTGATAAAATATCGGAATGTCTGTACACGCGTTGGTACGCCAGTGTTTGATGCACATTTAATCGATGTGGGCATGGGATTTGAGGCGCATGATAATGCAAATCTCCAGGAAAATGCAGAGACATCCCACAAGAAAAAAGCAGATAAAATCAGTAAAGAACAGTATCTGCTCCAGTTGCCCCCGGAACTGGCTGATTACCATCTGGCCGGAGACCTGCATATTCATGACCTTGAATATTTTGGAACACGGCCCTTCTGCCAGGACTGGGATCTGCGCTATTTCTTCTATTATGGACTGATGCCAGACGGAAGTGGAACAAAGGCATCTGTCGCCGGTCCGGCAAAACGCGCAGAGGTTGCCGTCCTCCATGCAGTAAAGGCACTGGGCAGCGCTCAGACGAACTTTGCAGGTGGACAGGGGTATTACAATTTCCTGACATTCCTCGCCCCATATTTTGAAGGACTTTCGTATATTGATATCAGGCAACTCATGCAGATGTTTGTCTACGAGATGACCCAGATGATGGTGGCCCGCGGAGGTCAGGTTGTATTCTCATCTGTCCAGTTATCCCCGGGAGTCCCAAACCTCTGGAAAGAAAAACCATGCGTCTATAAAGGCAAAGTCTGGAACGGCACACAGGCCCCGGAACGCAAATATGGTGAGTTCGAACGGGAAGTACGGCTGCTCTTTAAGGCGCTCATGGAAGTAATGCTGGAAGGAGATTACTGGGGCAAACCATTTAATTTCCCCAAACCTGAAATCAGCATTGAACCTGACTTCCTGAACGAAGATGAGGAATTCAACAACGCAAATCCCGATATTCCCTCATACTATGACCTGTACCTGATGACATTCGAACTTGCATCAAAATATGGTACGCCATATTATGACAACCAGATCCCGGCATACCGTGGTTCAGGAGAAGGCATCTCCTGTTATCAGTGCTGTGCGTATCAGTTCTCCTCTCTTGCAGATGAAGACGATGAATTTGATGACAAGATGCTGTTTACCGACGGAAAGCACTTCTCAATGGGTTCATGGCAGGTATTATCAATAAATTGTCCCCGTGCAGCGTACAAAGCAGAAGGGGATGATGAGCGGCTCTTTGCAGAACTCAAAAAATTAATGGACGTCTCTGTTGAAATATTCCAGATTAAACGACGCTGGATGAATAACATCCGTTCAACCGGACGAATGCCATTTGCTATGCAGCGACCAAAAGACCCGAATGATCCTGATATGGAAGAGCGCGGCCCCATTGCGGTTGATTTTGAAGGTCTGGTATACACCATCGGCATTGTCGGCATTAACGAAATGGTCCAGCACCATATTGGATCCCAGCTGCACGAGAGTCGCGAAGCATTCAATTTCGCCATCCGGGCACTGACAGAGATGGAGCTCTACTCAAAGGAAATCTCACAGAAGACCGGGATGACAATCGCTCTTGCACGGACACCTGCAGAAACAACCGGACAGAGGTTTGCTATTGCAGACCTGATAGACCAGAGGTTCAGGCTGCATGCTGAAAAGGTGATCAAAGGTGATCTTGAGGCAGCACTTCCGGAACTCGGACATAAATTTGATCTCCCCGTGTATTATACCAACGGAACGCATGTCACACCTGGTGCGGATGTGCCTCTGACGAAACGGATGGAGATTGAACATGTATTCTTCCCCATCGTCGACGGTGGTAATATCTTCCATATCTGGCTGGGAGAAGCGCGGCCAGACCCACGCGGTCTCATGGATATGGCAATGAATCTCTGCAGAAATACCCAGATTGGCTACTTTGCATTTACCCGTGATCTCACGGTATCTCTTAAACAGTTTAAGGAATACCATTCTGAAAAAAAACCCGAATCATGCCTCTCTGTTGCTGACAGACGGGTAGAAGTTTAACTATTTTCACCTCCCATACTGAAATTACGTATGAAAGGGCCATCTGAACCAATCCTCCTCCTGGATATCGGGAGGGGGACTCAGGACATATTATTGTACACACCAGACCAGCCTGTTGAAAATTCAATCAAAATGATACTGCCATCACCCAATGTAATCGCAGGATTAGCGATTGAGAAGGCTGCATTAGAGGGAAAACCCGTTCATCTCGAAGGGCCGGTGATGGGAGGGGGGAAAAATAGTCAGACCATTAAACAATGGTTGCCAAAAGGGCTGAAAATCTCTGCAACTCATTCAGCAGCGCTTTCTATTCGTGACAATCTTGATTACGTTAAGAAACTCGGCGTTACTATCACCGATACCCCCCCAAAAGATGCCGTCATAATCCGGACGGGGGATTATATGAAAGCTGAACTACAGGAAACATTTTCACGGTTTGGTATACCATATCCAAAAAATCTGGCAGTAGCGGTGCAGGACCACGGTTACAGCCCGGATATGAGCAACCGGAAGTTCAGATTTCTCCATATGAAAGAAAGGCTTGAAAAAGGGAACTGGAATATCAACTCGCTCATCCAGGACCCTCCTTCTCCATCCATGACAAGAATGCAGGCAATTCGTGACACAGAGCCCAACGCTCTTGTCATGGATACCGGAGCTGCCGCAGTTTTGGGCGCACTCGAGGACCCGGTTATCCGGAAAGCTCAGGATAAGGGCGTAACCATCGTTAACGCAGGAAATGGTCATACGCTGGCATTTACGATAGAAGGAGATGAAATCTGCGGGGTATTTGAACATCATTCACGGGTGCTTCTGAATGAAGGATCCTGTCAAAAGTACCTTACAAAACTTCAGGATGGCACACTGACAAATGAAGAAGTGTTTGATGACCACGGGCACGGAGCTGCAGTAAATCGCCCATGTAATCCATCACTCATCGCCGTTACCGGCCCAAACCGCAGTATTATTCTCCCGGATGCGTATCAGGCGGCACCCCATGGTGACATGATGCTGACAGGTTGTTTCGGACTGCTCTCAATATGGATGAAGACCAGAACCAATAACCCCTAACTTTATTTTCTCTTTCGCCCATAAGAGGGGCATGGATGCCGTAAAATTATGTGTGATACTTCTTCTGGCGATAGCCATCGCCGGCTGTTCTGATGAAATACCAGACACAACGATACCGGAACCAACTGAAACCCCCGTCACCACTTCAGCCCCCGTCACAACCATCGCCACTTCCTCCTCCACGCCCACCTTTACCACCACTTCCTCTTCCACCTGGAATTCTGACGGTGTCATCTCTGAAGGTGAATATGCAAAGACTCTTTCATTAAATGGTGGCAATTATGTCATTCACTGGAAATTTGCAGATGATATGATTCATTTTGGTCTTGAAACAACTTCACCGGGCTGGGCAGCAATTGGGTTTGAACCCACCACCCGCATGAAAGATGCAGACATTATTCTGGGAGGTGCAATGAACGGTGTCCCATATCTGTTTGACATGTTTTCAACCGGCCCCATCGGCCCCCACCCTCCCGACACCGACCTTGGGGGAACATATGACATTACAGAATATAATGCAAAGGAACAGGCAGAGGGAACCATTGTTGAATTTTCCCGTAAAACAGATACCGGAGACTCATATGATAAAATACTGACACCGGGTGCAGAAATCACCATCATATGGGCTCAGGCCGACTCCGATGAACCTCTCTTTAAACATAATATCGGGAAAGGAAGTGAGACAATTATCCTCTAATAGGGTAGATACATTTCCTAAAATCCAACATATACCGATACAGCAAGAAGAGCATGAAACCCTCCCAGAAAGAGAGAACAAATTCCAAAGCGGTAATGCATGGAAAAAGAAGCCCACTTCATCCCTTTTCTGTGTGCCAGAGCAATCACCGCAGTGCAAATAAACGAGAGAAAAGTAACAAGACCTACAACAACGACAAGGGGAAGACCAAAAACCATCAGATATGCAATGTCCTGAATCATATCCGCATACCTCCGGACATGGAATACATACATTCAGCTGAACATATGAGGATAAATAAGTGTTTGAAAAAAAGTGAGAATATTATTCAGCGTCGTCCTGGAGAAGCTGAACATTCACAACGTCGTGCTGGCGTTCTGCAAGGCACTTTGCTTTGAAGATATTCTTACCTGCTTTGCCAATTGCAATTCCACGGTCTTCTTCAACAACATCGATAAACGCGACAAGTTCACCCTCTTCATTCTCTTCAAAGAGAACGGATATGACACGTGCCGGAAGGAAACAATTCCTCAGGAACTGTTCTGCATCATCGGAGTATTCAACAACTTCAATGCGCTTGCCTAAGTCATCAGATGCTTTCTTGATGCTGGATCCCTGTTTGCCAATTGCACGACCCATTTCACCAGGGTTTATGACGAAAATTAAGCGTTCATTTCTCTCGTCAATGATACAATCCCGGCTTCCTGCACCGGTCAACTGTTCAAACTGAGCCATCAGCTGAAGGCTCTGTTCATTTAATACAATTTCTCCCATATTAGACCCTCTTGAGTGAAAGGATATCTGACTCACCTGCATCAACAATTGCAAGTGCACTTACCATGTGGGGCCGGCCACATGATTTTCCAAGCATTACACTTGAACCATCAAATGTATAGACAAAGGTATCCTCTACACCAGACAGATATTTGACATATTCTTCCGGACAATTCTTCGCAACAACAACCATCTGGGCTGTCTTGTTTTCAATGCATTCTTTGGTTGATTTTTGGCCGCTGAACACTTTACCTGTTTTTATTGCGCGGCGCAATGAGCTTTCGAAATCCATAATTTGGCTCCTATTTAAATGGTTTTGCAATTAATTTTACATCTCCGGTTCCAAGCTGAATTGGCTGACCGACGATGACGTTCTCTGTGACACCCTGAAGGATATCCATTTCATTTGCTACTGCTGCATCAAGAAGGTGATTGACAGTGACTTCAAATGCTGCACGGGAAAGAACACTCTCCTTTTCACCGGCAATACCATGACGTCCAATCTGTTTGACTTCACCTTCCATACACATCATATCTGCAACAAGCATAATATGACGAACATCGACATCGATACCCTGTTCACGTAGTGTGCTCAGAGCTTCATCGATGATTGCATTTCTCCCGGCTTCGATTCCCAGAACCTCTGATATCTCTGAAATGTTATTTGTCCGTGTACGATATCTGTTGACACCGTCCACACTGAATACATCCTTAAGATTTGAGCCTTCGGTATAAAGAATATACTCTCCACTTTCTTTTCTGACTACAACACGCTCAATATCGTCTATACCCTGGACGATTACATCGCGCACATGATTTGCAAGCTGGAACAGATTCTGATAGCTCTCACGATCCTTTGGATAGAATATGATACGCTCATTATCAACATCCGGTTCAGATTCAAAATCACGGTAATGGCGCTTTTGCTTAATTTTATCAGGGGCCCGTTCAATGATCTCTTCGACGGTAACCTTCCGTTTTTCGCAGACTTCACGGTTAATCTTCACCGCTACCATCATCTGAACAAGGTCTGTTGAAACATCACCAAACTCATTAAGGCGCGTTGCCTCAATCTGCCAGCTTACATCACGGGCACGGTCACGATTATTGGCATATTCCCCTTCCAGATAGATGGTCATGGTAGGTGTCGATGGACTTTTCCGCGCATCCATAATTTCAATGAGACGCGGCAGACCGAGAGTAACATTGATTTCAGCGACACCAGCATAGTGAAATGTTCGCATGGTCATCTGAGTACCCGGTTCACCGATGGACTGTGCTGCAATAACACCTACTGCTTCACATGGTTCCACTCGGGTCCCTTTCAACTCATGATATACCTGCGCCATTATCTCTTCAAATTGTTCTGAGGAGATGGTGTGACCTTCCATCAATTTTTTCAGGTCATTTTTTGTTGTTTCAGGGATTTCTGCCGCATCAATAACCTCAACCATTTTTGCGTCCATCATACCTCCTCCTTCAGCACATTTTCAAGAACACCACGGACATCAACCGGATCACCAAAACATGCCTTTGAAGGATCGGTACCGTCTTCACCATACTGGAACTGGATAATTCTCCCACCGGTTGTTCGGACAGTCATATCATATGCGACCTTCAGATCCTGAAGCGCATTGATCATTCTCCGCTGTAAGTATCCACTCTGTGAAGTACGGACAGCAGTATCGACAAGACCTTCACGACCACCAATAGCATGGAAGAAGAATTCAGTCGGCGTCAGTCCACTCTTGTAACTGTTGCGCACAAATCCATGAGCCGGAGCTCCACGATCTCCACGTTTGAAGTGGGGCAGTGTCCGGTCTTCATATCCACGGGTAATACGTTCACCACGTACTGCCTGCTGACCAATACAACCAGCCATCTGAGTAAGGTTCAGCATTGAACCACGAGCTCCACTGACGGCCATTACCACAGCACTGTTGGAAAGACCAAGGTGACGTCCTGCAATCTCACCCGTCTTATCACGGGCTTTTCCAAGAACCTGCATGATCTGCATCTCGAGGGTCTCTTCCAGAGTACGACCCGGCATTGGTTCAAGCTGACCTTCTTCATAAATCTGAATCCGGCGCTTAACATCACGCATTGCCTCATCAAGACCCTCATCAATCTGCTTATACTCAGTCTTTGACAAATCTTCATCATCAATACCGAATGAGAATCCATCAAACATAATGCCGCGAACTGAGAGCTTGGTGAAATCGTCAATAAACTGTGCACCACGTTCCTGTCCGTGCTGCCGAATAGTCCGCTGAAGAATATTTCCCTTGAACGCACCAATCGATTTCTTATCAATGGTTCCGGTGAGAAGCTGTCCATTCGCGATCTGAACATACGAGTCCTGCTCACAATCACCTTTTTTGCAGACCTCACAGTCCTTACAGGAACTGGAGCGATATACAAGGTTCAGGTCGTCAGCAAGAATCATTGAGAATACCTGTTTATTAGACCAGTATTCAATTCCGTTTTCAACCTTTCCAGGTTTTGGGAGGTGTTCAGGCGGATTAAACTTGATTAATGAGACTGTTTCTTCCTTGTCAAACCACCGCAGGGTATGCGTCAACAGGAACAGACCAGAGATATGATCGTGGATACCACCAATGATCGGTCCACCAAACCGCGGTGAGAGGATGTTATTATAGACAGAACAAAGCATATGTGCTTCAGCCCGTGCCTCTTCAGTCTGCGGAACATGAAGATTCATCTCATCACCATCAAAATCTGCATTGTATGGTGGGCAGACAGCTGGATTCAGACGGAATGTTCTTCCATTCATCAGAACAATCCGGTGGGCCATAATGGACATCCGGTGAAGAGAAGGCTGACGATTGAAGAGAACAATATCATTGTTTCTCAGTTGACGGTCGACAGTCCACCCTGGTTCAAGTTGTTCAGCAACCGTCTCACAGGTGAGTTCATTCAGTCTTACCCTTCGGTTATCGGGCCGGATAGCATAATTTGCACCGCATGGTTCCGTCAGTGAACCCCGGACAGGGCCTTTCAGCACCATTGCCCGGACTTCTTCGATATTAAACGGAGTCACACGAATGGGCACACTCATCTCATTTGCAATAGCAAGGGGAATTCCTACCTGACCAATACTCATATTGGGGTCAGGAGAAATCACAGTACGTCCGGAGAAGTTGACACGTTTACCGGAAAGTGAACCTCTGAAACGACCATCCTTACCCTTAAGACGCTGAGAAATTGTCTTGAGTGGTCTGCCTGAACGATGTCTCGCCGGCGGGCACCCTGCCACTTCGTTATCCATGTAGGTTGTTACATGATACTGTAACAGTTCCCAGAGATCCTCAATAATTAACTGAGGGGCACCAGCATCCTGATTTTCCTTAAACCGCTGATTGATACGGATAATATCAACAAGCTTGTGTGTCAGGTCATCCTCTGAGCGCTGTCCGTTCTCAAGAATAATCGATGGCCTCATCGTAACAGGAGGCACAGGAAGAACCGTGATAAGTGTCCACTCCGGACGGGCAACATCAGGGTTAATTCCAAGGTGACGAAGGTCTTCATCAGGAATCTTCTCAAGACGACTCCGAATATCAGCAGGAGTTAACTTGTGATCAACTTTGCGGCCGTTTTCGTCAGTCCATATTTCTGAAAATGTTGTTGGCTTTTCAAAATTTACTTTATTCTGCTGGGCACCGCAATGAGGGCAAATTCGCTCTTTTTTAACGTCTTTTTCGGTGATAACGTCTGTATTACGCTCTTCTTCAGGACCAAGAACCTTGTATATTTCTTCCGGACTCAGAAGAAGCCGACTACATTCACGACAGGAAACCCGAAGTAATTTCCGGATAAGCCGTGTGTATCCAACATGAGTAACAGGCTTGGCCAGTTCGATATGACCAAAATGCCCCGGGCAGTCAGATGCCTTGTTACCACATGTTTTGCACCGCAACCCTGGGTCAATAACACCGAGGTGAAGATCCATTAAGCCCTGAGGATAGGGAAAACCATCGTCATCATAGGTATCAGCCCAGATGATCTTCCGTACACTCATCTTACGGATTTCTTTTGGAGAGAGAAGACCGAATTCGATCTTCCCCACTCGTTTTGGACTTGGCATATTTAATTACCCCCTATACCTGGTCCTCCAGGTGCATTCTGGGTGCGATACCCATACTCTTCATCTCATCCAGGAGAAGTTTAAATGCATAACTCATCTCAACCGGATAGATATCGATCTCATTTCCACACGCGAGACAGCGCGTAACATTTCTGTTACGGTCAAGGAAGGCAATCATACCACACTTAGCGCAGACATACTGCTCAACCTTGTCAGACTCATCAAGAAGCCTTTCTTTCAGAGCCATTGCCGCACCATGTCCGATCATTACATCACGTTCCATCTCACCAAATCTGAGACCACCTTCACGGGCACGTCCTTCAGTTGGCTGACGGGTCAACACCTGCACAGGTCCACGGGACCGTGCGTGCATCTTCGAGGATACCATGTGGTAGAGCTTCTGGTAGTAGATAACACCGATATAAATATCGGCGTGGAATTGCCTTCCGGTAATCCCATCCCGCATTACTTCACGGCCAGTATGGGCAAATCCAAGATCTGCAAGAGATTTTCTCAGACCTGCTTCAGGCTCTCCGGAGAAGGCAGTAGCATTAATGCGTCGCCCTTCCAGAGATCCAACCTTTCCACCAAGCATTTCAAGCATATGTCCAATGGTCATACGTGATGGAATTGCATGCGGGTTAATAACAAGATCCGGTGCAATTCCTGCTTCGGTGAATGGCATATTTTCCTGGGGAACAATAAGTCCAACAACACCTTTCTGTCCATGACGTGATGCAAATTTGTCACCAACTTCCGGGATTCTGAGATCACGCGTCCGCACCTTAACAAGGCGCGAACTGTTTTCTCCCTCAGTCAGAATGACAGTATCTACAATACCCCGTTCATTGCTCCGCATGGTGACAGAGGTATCACGACGTTTCTCAACGGTTATTAACTCACCGGACGGCTCCTCAAGGAAACGTGGCGGTGATGTCTTACCGATAAGGACGTCCTTTTCACGCACGACCGTCTCGGGGTTGATGATGCCATCGGTGTCCAGGTTCTGATAATATTCTGCACCATGGGCTCCTGCCACTTCCTCATCAGGCACTTGGATTTTATCAACCTGGCCTCCCGGATACCGGCGTTCTTCTCCGTCATAGGTACGGAAAAAGTGAGATCGTCCTACACCACGGTCAATAGATGCCTTATTGAAAATGAGCGCATCCTCAATATTGAACCCTTCATATGAGAGAATGGCAACAACCAGATTCTGGCCGGCTGGGCGGTCATCAGAACCAATGATCTCTGACGTCTGTGTATGAACAAGCGGTTTTTGTGAATAATGGAGAAGATGACCACGGGTGTCCGGACGGAGTTTCATATTTGAACATCCAAATCCGAGCGCCTGTTTGATCATACCTGCACCCATGGTAACACGAGGTGATGCGTTATGTTCCGGGAACGGAACATGTGCTGCTCCGATACCGAGAATGAGCGCAGGATCAATTTCAAGGTGAGTGTGATCAGGTGTGACCTCAAACTCATTCATCGCGACGAAGAGGTCTTCTTCTTCCTCTGCATCGATATACTCAACGATACCCCGGTTGACAAGATCCTGAAAGTCAATTTCGCCTGATTTCAGCCACTCAATATCCTCTTCTGTGACCAGAGGTTTACCTTCCTCAACCACAATCAGAGGCCGACGGGCACGACCCCGATCGGTATGAATGATAATATCTCCATTGTAATCCTTATACGAGACATTGATCTCTGAAGAGAGTTCGCCCCGCCGCCTCATCTTTCGAACCCGTGCGACCAGATCAACGGGAGAATCCGAAAGACCAATCAGTGCGCCATCTACAAAAACACGGGATTTTTTCTGACTTTTGCTCATAATTGCTCCCGTTTCAGTTCTTCAACGCCAAAATTGTAGAGCGCCTTGTTGACCACCTGCGCATCAGGGATTCCTTTTGATATCTCAACCATCTGTGCAAAGTTTTTCACAAGACCACAATTTGGACCTTCAGGTGTTTCAGAAGGACAAATCCGGCCCCATTGTGTTGGATGGAGATCACGAGCCTCAAAGTGGGGCTGTGAACGCGACAGAGGTGAGATAACCCTTCTCAGGTGAGACACCACTGCCATGTGATCAATTCTGTCGAGAAGCTGTGACACACCAGTACGTCCACCAACCCAGTTACCTGTGGCAAGAGGATGAAGCAGACGCTCAGTCAGCACATCTGCACGAACGGCAGTGCCGATAGAGAGATCACGGTGACGCATACTTGCACGTTCAAGCTGATACTTCACATCACGGGTCAGGCGGTTTAATGATATCCTGAAGAGATCTTCCATCAGATCCCCGGCAAGTTTGAGCCGTTTGTTGGAATAGTGATCCTTATCATCAATTCTACGGTTCTCGAGAACAAGATCAAAACACGCCTCTGCCATTCGTCCAAGGAAATATCCCTTTGCAAGCCTGACACTCTCAACTGCCTGTTGGTATCCGGGATCCTCTTCCTTGAGTCCTTCGGGCATCAGATAATTCAGATGAGGGAGGAGATAGTTATCAAGAACAAATTCTGCCCGTTTGCGCTGGTAATCCCGCGTCTGATTCGGAGCAAGTTTCTTCCCGACATACATGATCCCCTCTTCGGTGTCATCGCATTCACTCTCTTCAAGATTCTGCATCATGAAGGTAAGAATCTGTTCGTCATCAGAAACTGCATGCACAACATCAAGATCATTGCCCAGGCCAAGTCCACGCATCAGGTCAACATACCTAAGGTGACCGGCAACGGACGGGAATGAAACTTCAAGAAGATTTTTACGGTTTCTTTCAACAATGACAAGAGCACGATATCCACGGAACTGAGAGAATACTTTCGCGACATAGATTCTCTCATTATACCGCTCCGTGTATTCAGTCATAATCTTGTTGGATGCGAGATCCTCAAGTGTCATTAAAACACGTTCCGACCCGTTAACGATGAAATAACCACCAGGGTCGTGAGAATCTTCACCATAGGATATCCGTTCCTCATCAGACATTCCATACAGATTACAACTTTGGGAACCGATCATTACAGGAAGCTGACCAATTGTTGTTACAACAGGCTCCTGACGCTCATCACCCTGAACCAGAACCATATCCAGACGGATAGGTGCCGCATAGGTTAAATTTCTAAGCCGTGACTCGCAGGGAAACAGACCGGACTGGGATCCGTCCGCTTCTCTTACGACTGGTTTTAACACTTCTATTTTACCAAGTTCAACCCACACGGGATCATTGTCTTTGCCACGCTGACCGATATCAGTCTCAATAATCCGCTGTTCATCCACAACTTTCTGAAGATTAAAATCCAAAAAATTGTTATATGAATCCAGCTGATGGCGTGCTACATGTTCCCGCGAAAAATAGGCTGAAGATAATACATTTGTATCAAGCAGAGAGATCACCCTCAATAATTTATTTTTTCGGCCTCTTGACAACCATCCGGAACGATTCCGCACGGCCTGCCGTCTGGCTGTTTCTTACAATTCGAATAACATCATTGACCTTGCCGTCAATTGTCTTCACAGCTGGATCATCATGATAGATTTTGGGCAACTGGTCATAGGAGATCTTATACTTCAATAGAAGATCGTCTACTTCCTCCCGGGTCATTACGTGATGTTCCGGCACCATCACATGTTCAATTACAGAAAAATCTTTGGTGTCCATCTATTGCCCCTGATCAAAATACCTGATTCTTTTTCAGATGCATCACCGCAAAAAATCACACATTGCGCCACATGCCTTTGTGGCAACGGGCCTAGAGGGATTTGAACCCCCGACCACCTGGTTAAAAGCCAGGCGCTCTTCCTGGCTGAGCTATGGGCCCGATACACTGATCGAATCAGTATACTAAGTGGGATGAGGAAATATATAAAGATAACCCATGTTTAATAACCAAACATTACAAATCACCCCGGAAGGCAACAAATCCCGCGCATTTCATGCATAACCGCCGATGCAAAAAAAGAGGATACAAAGAAAGGTAATACATTAAAACCTCAAAATGTATTATCATCAGAGGAGAGACGAGATGAAAAGAGAATACGACCAAATTGAAAAAAAAATAATTAATATCCTTAGCTCAGGGACATACCTGATCTATGTATTCGTAGCAATCATCCTGCTCATCCTCGCCGCACTATCACTCCTTGATGCCATTACCGGATTTAGGATGATAATGAACGGATTAAAGGAATCAGGTATGATGGAAGCATTGCATGCAGTGCTTCTGACCATTGTGATCATTGAAATTATGGAGACGGTGACTGGCTATCTACGAACACATACCATACAAATACGCCCCATATTAATTGCCGGAATCACGGCGATGGTACGAAGGTTGCTGTTTTTTGACACCGAACCACTGACAGCACTTCTTTTAGGAGAAGTAGTCCTTGCAATTATCGCTGTATTAATACTTACAATAGCAATAATTTACCTTGAAAAAGAAGAGAAATAAACGTATAATTTATCTTTTCAGATGAAGATGTTCTTTTGATATCTGCTCAAGCCGTTCTTCCTGGAATTTAATACTCATCTCCATACTCTCAATTGCCTGCTGAATATTTTCTCCAACTTTCACATTGGAATCATTGAGATTATACGTAGATTCCAAAATCTTCAGAAGACGGCGTGACACATCCGCACTTTTACTGAGCCTTTCATACTCTTCAATAATCTGAGAATCAGTACCCTTGCTCTTCGCATCTTCAATATCCAGATTAATCTTTTCCTGACGTTTCAGTACATATTCAATGGCATCATAGAGCTGACGATGAGTGGTTGGCTTCATGATGTAATCTTCAATATAAGCACCATATTCCTGTGCTTCATCGGGAGTCAGTTGTTTGGCAGTAAGCATCATTACCGGGACATCAACCGTCGACGCATTCATTTTAATGTTTTCAAGCGTTTCCCACCCGTCCATAGGCTCCATCATAATATCCAGAAGAATCAAATCAGGCCTGACATCCTCCAAAACTTCCAGACATTCATTCCCACTATAAGCTGCAATAGGACGATACCCGCCTCGTTCAAGCATCGCAACAAATACGTCAACGATCATCGGGCTGTCATCAACGATTAGAATTGTATACATATCTACTCCTCCCCAATATTACTCGCAATAACCGCCAGTTCACCTTTCAAAGAGTTTATATCAGCCGATTTATTAATAATTAACGTTATTAATGCATTCTTTCCGGCGCCCATAACGAGAATCCCACCTTCATCGACTTCTACAAAAATGGAAGACGGACGTGACAAATGCATCAAACCTGCCGCTGCTTCAGAAGAGCCGAGAATTGTTGCCCCCATCGCTGCAAAAGAAGGAACAGAAATACCCTGTTCAACCATTTTCCCCATAAGCGCACCAGTACGTGAAACAATTACACACCCCAAAACATCATCAAGGGCCATGCATGCATCCAGATGTGCTGCAATTTGCATTTTAACTGAAGTTCTATTACTCACGCCAATCCTCCGGGTAAATATTTAAGGATGAATGCATTTTGAATTTCATATCACATATATCTATTCAATATTTTAGTGTGAACACAGGAGATAAATGCCCACCAAATAAAGGAAATGGACAACAGATTTATTATATCACGATTTTAACTTTTAAACAGTATGCAATTGCCTCGGGGGACGCTGCATTCAGTTAAGAAAGAAATTCAGGCATCCATCCTCTTTAAAGAAATTTCTAAGCAAAAATTTACCGGCCACTGCAATATATATATTATCTCAGGCACTGCATCGGTAGTATTCAGAGAAGGTAGATGCATACTTGCAAAAACGGGACAATTCTGTGGATTTGATGCATTTAAGCGAGTTGAAATGGACCACTCAAATGTTTCTGCTGAACTGTATACATTCAGTGACACACAGATTGGACTAAGCATTGAATTCAATACAGATTGTACGGTTGTTTTTCCAAAAAAAACACTGTTACCCAAAAAAAATGATGAAACTGAACAAATTCCTGAATCTAAAATATTGGCTGAAGTAAAAAGACAGCAACGTTCCAAAGAGCCAGTCAGCCAGGGCGCAAAAAAGAATGGAAACACATTTTTTGAATTTCTTCCCACAGTAAATCCAAAAATAAGAAAACCAAAAAGTGATTTTCAGATACCAAGGGGAAAATTTGTTGCAATTCAAAAATCAGTTCCTCTCCTGAATGTCATCCGTTTTGCTGAGGATAAAAATTTTACCGGATACATGGTCATCGATATTGGCGCTCGGAAAGCTTCCATTATTTTTCGCAGTGGCATGTGCATCATGATTGATTATCCCCCTAAATATGGAGAAGAGGCAGCCCACAATATCCAACAGGAATTTGAAAAGAGGGTAACAGCGGAACTTTATGATCTATCACACCAGCAGATGGATCTTACCCTGGAATTTAATGAGGGGTATTGGGCCAACAACTGGACCAAAGGAACGGGCGTATCAATTACATCAATATCAAAGGGAATTATTGAAGAAAAAATAAGAATCATTGAAGAAAATGAACCGAATCAATCCACCACATATGATCCTAAAGGAGATGTAAACAAATCTCAATCATCTGAATCTGTCGACATCACCGAAATTTCAAATGATAGTGTACAGATTGCAGACACTCCTGATAAAAAAGAAATGGATGAATTCGCAAAAGAAGTGAACAGTCTTGAAAATATGGATATGGAACTTATGGAGTCAAGAGTGAGAGAAAATTTCAAAGACGTGATCAAAGAACTTGATCTCGAATACCTAATCATTGATACAAAAGCTGAGAAAAAACGAATTGGTGACATACATGAATGAAGATAGTTATCTGGTAATTTTGGGCGTAATTGTAGTAATCCTCTTTATCGCATTGATTTTTTTGACATACAAAGTGTTTGATCTTCAGCATAAAGTAGCCGATGGCAATACGTTGAAAAGACATACCGAAAAAATCGTACAAACGAAGACAGAAAAAATAAACGAACACCAGAAAGAACACATTATTTCTGAACCACAAAAAAACACCATTCGTGATGTAAACCTCACAGAGGGAATTTCAGACATCAATGAAAGCATGAAACAGTATACAATGAAATATCACCTTGATTCAGCAACACTGGCATCAATGGATGGATTTTCAATCGCCTCATCACATGCAGACAGCGAACAGGAAGCGGCAAACCTTACCGCACGATACCGGGAAAACACAATAACGGAGATTGGAGATACCCATATCATCCCTCTTGAATACATGGGCGAACACATTCTGATTATCATCAGTACTACTCAACGAATTACCAAAGAACGGTCTGAGATGATGACACGGGATGGAAGGGCAATCCTCTCCCATTGGCTATAAGTATTTAAATTTTTTCCAGCCAATCCCCACACATATTATAACTGTTATGGGAAAGTTAAATGCAAAGGTTGCATCGCATATTCATTTTGCTTTGCAATAACCCATACATATTAAATAATACAAAACCAGAGAATTACTGTGTAAAATCCACGAATTAGAGAGGTATTCATGGTCAAAGTTTATACTATTGCGTCAGGAAAAGGGGGAACCGGGAAGACCACAACATCGGCCAACCTTGGGACATGCCTTGCCGAACTGGGAAAAGAAACGTATGTGATGGATGCCGACATGGGGATGGCAAACCTCGGTATTATCATGGGACTGGAAGATGTCCCCATTACGCTTCACGAAGTTCTTGCAGGAAATGCCAAGGTGTCTGAAGCGGTATACGATGGCCCATGTGGAGTCAAAGTTGTTCCGAGTGGAATATCACTGAAAGGATTTCAGAATGCTGATCCAGACAAATTACGGGACGTTATGCGTGAATTGATAGGGAAATGCGAATTTCTTATCATAGACGCACCAGCAGGAATTAGTCGGGACGGTGTCATTCCACTCGCTATTGCAGACGAAGTGATTCTGATTGTAAATCCAGAATTATCGTCTATGGTGGATGCATTGAAGACAAAGATACTTACTGAACTTGTGGGGGGAAGTGTAAAAGGGGCAATACTCACCCGTGCCACAATGGAAAATACAGAGGTATCAAAGCAAAAAATGGAGGAGGTACTCGGAGTTAAAGTAATAGGAATAATTCCCGAAGATCCAAATACACGCAGAGCGGCCGCATATAAATCACCAATTGTGGTCAAATATCCGGATTCTGATGCTTCAAAAGCATACAGAAGAATTGCCGCAAACCTGGCCGGAACAACATATACCGGAGACTTGGAGAAAGAAAAATCACGGGAAGGTTTCATCGAAAGATTGGCTCGTTCAATATTCAAGGGAAAAAAATGATAGGCACAACACCAGAAGGGGTAATGTTAATATTATTCGGAATAGTAATTGTTTTTCTCCTTTTTGTGATGAAACTGATGCATACCCGGATAAACCAGTTGTTGGAAGAAATGAACAGCCTTAACGGAAAAGTAAATCTGACTTCAAGTGAAGTTGAAGAACTCACAAAGAACGTAGAAGAATTTAAAAATACAAACTTCTGATTTTCAAAACGTAAGATAGATAAAGAAAGCGAACCAAGACTGTAGAGCGGGGCCATAGGGTAGCCTGGACCATCCTAGGAGGCTGGGGGTCTTCTGACCTGCGTTCGAATCGCAGTGGCCCCATTATTTTTTTTTTGGACGGTTTTTTATGAAAATTACTGAAACATGTTTTGAATGTCTTCTTTCGCGCATTGAATATGAATGTGATCTCATCTGCACAGATCCCCAAAAAAAAGACGAAATAGCTAAAAAATGCAGAGATCTTCTCACTGAACTTCATAACAATCCTGAGGCAGGGCCCCAGATATCAAGCAAAATTCATCGGCTTGCATATGAAGAGATGGGATCAACAGATCCATACCATGACTTGAAAGTGAAAGACAATGAAGACGCACGCAATGTATGCAAAAGAGTGATCAACGACACTATGGGTTTTCGTGATCTTTGCCTCGCAGCGATTATTGGAAACACACTTGATCATGGATCCAGTGAACATACAGTGACTGACAACCTTATTGGATATTTTACAAATGAATTTGAAAAGGGTCTGACAATTGATGATACCGATGAAATCCTGGCCCTTTCCGACCGGGTAGTATTCTTCTGTGATAACTGTGGGGAAATTATCTTTGATTCACACCTGATACAATTCCTGAAAGACCATGGGTCCCACATCACCGTGGTCGTTCGCGGAGGACCAATCATCAATGATGCAACACGGGAAGATGCACACACAGCAGGAATAGAAGCAATCTGTGACACCCTTCTGACCAATACCGATGGTATTATACCCGAACTTGGATACAATCCGACACTGGCGCCGGAAAATCTGCTGAAAGCAATTGACAATGCCACACTCATTATTGCAAAGGGCATGGCCAATTACGAGTCCCTGACCGAAATTGAAGGTCTACCCCCTGTTGCATACTGTATGACGGTAAAATGTGTTCCCATCGCAGATTCAATTGGTGTTAAAAAAGGGTCCAGGATTGCAATGCTCAGATATCAATAATTCAGAAGACTTCATCTTCTGAATTGTTCCCATACGGTTTATCGAATACTTCATTCCACGTTGTTTCCAGAACATAATATTCCATCATCTCAACAACACGCAGATTTTTGGGAGATAGTTCATACGCCCGTTCAAGGACCTTTCCTGCCTCTTCCTTATTTCCCAACTGAATATATATTCGGGTCATCTCAAGCAGAATGTCGACATTATCAGGATCCATCCGATAACCACGCATCAGAAGTTTCAGTGCTTTTCCCGTATCACGCTCAATTCGCCCAAGATGATACCAGAGTGCAGGCTGATTTGGTTTTAAACGAATTGCAGTCTTCAGTGCATTCGAAGCTTCATCCGTTTCACCAAGATTCAGGAGACAGATACCTATTCCAAGCCACACCTCTCCATCATGATCTTTTATCACATTCGCATGGCGGTAGCACTCAAGAGAATCAGTATAATTTTCCAGGCGCATAAGTGCCGTTCCCATATTCAGCCATGCGCGAAAATTTTCAGGCTCATTATCGACAGCTCTCCGATAATAATAATATGCTTCCTCATTATTCCCAAGAGAAAGATACACATCACCCTTCCCAACTAAAAAGTCAGGATTTTCCGGCAATGCATCAAGGGCGGTATTAATGAACTGCATTGCTTCTTCAAACTGATTTATCTTAAGATAAGCAATGCCTTCATTATACCAGCCAAGGGCATACAGTTTATTTGCCGGAATTCGCGACATATATGAAAGATACCTGTTTCTGTATGATATTTTCTATTACATACATATTATACATAAGCATATTTTTTCATGTCAGCGGAAACACTGCAACAGAATACATCAGATCATGTGAAAAAATGAGTATTAAAATGAATAATTAACCAAAAAGGTATGGAATTATCAGCAGAAGAAGAATCACTGCTATCATACATGAACTGATAATTGACACAACGATTGATACAAGGTCACCACGACCCCTTTTTTCAAAGAATCTGGCTACCCCCTCCCGCATGATATACCCTCCATCCAGTGGGATAAACGGGAGTGCGTTAAATGTCCCAACTGCCATGTTGAACCAAAATGTCCAGAAGAATATCTGAATTACTCCCCAAAATCCGGAAAAGGGCACTTCCCATACGTCCACATATGACACATCAAAAGCAAGAATCCCCAGGTTCAGACTGTCATCTTCAATGACCGTATTGATAGGCACATACAGTAAAAGAAGGGGGCCAAGCGGGCTTTTTATGAGATTATTAAATACCAACTGAGCCGATTCTGGTGAATAATACACAACACCCATAAATCCGGTTGAAGTATTGTTTAGCTCTGCAGGCCATTCTGCTAAAATAAGGGTATAATCAGAATGAACACCATCTTCCAATGTCGTAACGGTCAATGTATCACCAGGAGTAGTGGTCTGCAAAATGTCTGACACATCAGTTACAGAATTCACAATAACTCCATCCACAGCATAAATCACTGAATCAGGATTTATCCCCGCAATATCAGCAGGATAATCCTCATACACCGCCTGAATCATTGGCGTGGATGATGGAGTTATCATTCCCATTAAAATGACTATTGCAGCAAAACAGATCAATGCAACAACAATATTGTTGGTGATACCAGCCCCATACATCCGTATTTTTGAAGAGCGTGGGGCATTTTCCACCTCTTCCTCATCAGGTTCTACAAAAGCGCCGATCGGAATTACAGCAAAAAGAATTCCGGTGCTTTTTACCCTGATATCCTCTACTCTGCAGAGAATAGCATGTCCAAATTCATGGACAACAAGGGTCACAAAAAAACCGATAATGACTGCAATAGTTATGGGAATAAAATCATTGAGACCAGGAATCGCAAGAATATTCTGTGGTTCATAAATCCCCACGGGTGAAGGAGGATTTATCATTGAATTATATACTGCAAGAAGTAAAAGGGCAGACATCAGGACGGAGATAACAACTACAAGGATAGCACCAAGTGTCCCATATCCACGCCAGAAACGTGTCTGACGCCTGAAAAAATCAAAGAATCCTACCTTCTCAGTCTTCAGCGCAAGAATGGGCCCATAAAAGGTAACATGATCTTCCCACAGATGTGCATACTTAATAATACCAGCAACAAGGGCATACACAATAACTGCAATAATGCCAATTAAAAGCCATTCCATTCAATATACCGTTGGCTTCAGTGATTATAAACAGTTGTATAACAACCGGATGGCATCAGAAATCAAAGAGAGACGCCTGTGACAATCGGTCAAGTATTCTCCTAGTTGTTTCCCAGGACGAACGGGCACATGTTGGCGGGACACCACATTCTTCAATGTATGTCTCAAGAAACCGTATTGTATACGGATCTGACGGATAACCACTCCCAAAATTGCCAAATTCTTCATGAAGCTTCTCAACACACCTGTCACGGGTTACTTTTGCAACGATTGAAGCAGCACTGACAACCGGAAACCGAACATCTGCCTTATGCTCAGATACAATAGAATACCCCTCGCCTGCATACCCGGATACCGTCTTCCCGTAACGTTTGGCATTCACATCGCATGCATCCACAAATGCAGTATCACAGGGGAGCTTCCGGATGACATCCGCATGTGCCCGTGCAACGATATCATTCATGGTTATTTCTGCGCGGAGACTATCAATTTCCTTTGCAGAAATGACTGTGCAGGCAGTCACAAATTTTTCCGTGATTTCATAATATAGTATTTCACGGCGTTTCCGGGAAAGAACTTTAGAATCAGCAACGCCCGTTAATGCAAAATCATCCATATCAGGGGCTGATACACCAGCAACAACCATCGGCCCAAGGACCGATCCTTTTCCGGCTTCATCAATACCACAGATCACGTACATACGGTTCAATCCACAACCTATATCAATAGCTGTGGTCGATACGCATTTTGATGTATACCATCATCATTGGTCTTGGAGGTATCGGCAGGGCTCTTGCAGCCATGTCGGTTGAAAATGGAAATTCAGTGGCAGTTATCGACCAGGATGAGGAACGCTGTAACGAGATTATTGACCACTTTGATGTCCTTGCTATTGCCGGAAATGCAACAGACAAATCCATTCTTCTGGATGCAGGAATAGATCGTGCACAGGCACTTGTTGCAACAACAAGTGACGACGCGGTAAATCTGATGGCCTGCTGGTTAGCTAAAAAATTTAATGTCCCGAATGTAGTATCCATCGTAAACCAGAAAGAGCATTCTGAGATGTTCAAAGAGGTTGGCGTTCACATCAGTGAAAATCCCGATGAACTGGTTGCTGAAAGACTCTATTTCTGGTCAGAGAACACTGATCTTCACCAACTTGCATCAATTCCGGGTGGGTCCATCTTTGAAATTGATGTTGATGATGATGCTCCGATGATTGACCACGAAATTAAAGAGCTTGATGTAACAGATTTCGTATTTATTGCCATTAAAAGAGAAAAAGGAGACATTATCATTCCAAGTGGTAAAGTGCGTATTCGAAAAGGGGATAATATCATTGTTTTCACAAAGAAAGATGCAGAAAAAGAATGTCTGAATATTCTCAACAGACAATTAAAAAAGAATGTCTGAATATTCTCAACCGGAAGCTGAATAATTCAGTCTAACAACCGTCTGAGAGTTCCAATATCTTTTAAGAGCCAGGGATTGTATTTGACCAGTTCACGAATAAGGTACTTGGTATCGAATATTTCCATATCCAGTTTATTCACAGAATTTACGATGGAATTCAATTTTTCATCCTTGAGCTTAATGAATATCTCTTTGACCTGATAATTGCGCTTCAAGCCTCTCCCCATTTTGGAATCCCGCCACGCAACATCATATTTCATCAGGGCTTTTTTACTGCAGTCACCGGACGCGATGCATTCTGCCGCAACCTCTCCAGCCAGTTTCCCGGTATACATTGCATTAATGATGCCACCACCGGTGATGGGATCACTCAGCCTCGCAGCATCACCCACAATAATCAGGCCGTCTGCTACCGTGCATTCCAGTGGCTTGCACGCAGAAACGCCACCGACAATTAACTCTATAATTTTTCCATTTGGCAGATGCTCTGCAATGAATGCGTCCAGATAATCTTTTGGCCGCTTACCGTCTCTGCACATTTTTCCGGATATGCCAATACCGACATTCGCTGTTCGCTCCCCTTTGGAGAAGATCCAGACATACCCTTCCGGAGCAACCTCACGCCCGAGGTAAAAGGAATTCAGGCCTGGATCAATGTCTAAATTGGTCATCAGATACTGAACACAGGTCTCTATTTCTGCCACGGGAACAGTCGTGTCAATACCACACCAGCGGGCAAACTTCGATTCCACACCGTCTGCAGCAATCACAACATCAGCATGTACTTCGAGTGTTTTGCCCCCGGTTTCAATTATTGCACCACAAACTTTTCCATTTTTAATAATTGCACTGCTTGCCCGGGACTTGACAAATACATCACACCCTGCATTTGCTGCTTTCCAGACCAGTTCACGATCGAAGATTTTCCGATCCAGTACATATCCCACTTCATTTCCTGCCATTTCCGGATTCAGTTCAAGTATTTGACCATCCGGAGCAACAAGCTGGGCACCATTGATCTTTGATGAGATCCATTTTGGATCCAGATCAACAAGTTCTGAGATTTCATGTCCCACACCCTCTGCACACCGTACAGGTGCACCAATCGCCGGGCGCTTTTCAATGATGCAGCAGGAGAGCCCCGCATCTACAACAGCCTTTCCAGCCATCGCCCCCCCGGGGCCCCCTCCAATTATCAGAACATTGTAGTTACTCTGCATTCTTCACCTCCAGAGCGCCAAGAGGACATATTTTGGAACAAATACCACATTCTATACAGGTTTCTGGATCAACAGTAAGGTAAGCATCTACCAGTTCGAGTGCACCTTCCGGACAGACCGAAACGCAGGCACCGCAGTAGCCGCATACTTCCCTTTTGATGATAAGCATTTTGAATACTTTGATCATTACGAAGTATAACCCTTCCTTTAAGAAGAGGCAAGGGGGCAAATAGAATGCATTAATTTACCCATTTCCCGGGTGAAGAACGCATACAATTCACCCCGGAACCAGAAATAAAATAGATCCTAAATCACCTCTCAATAGCAGGGAAACTCTCCTGAATCCCATATACGTTGATACAATGCAACACTCAGGGAGGATATTTAGCTTACTTGGCAACAGTCATGCCCAGCCCCGGCGGCAGTGTTATGGGTTTAAAATAAACGGGTACCACAAATGGATGAAACCTGTTTCTGTCACATCTTATTTTCCGCATTTACCGTAATTCATACTGATGAAAATTCCTGCTCATTCATGGTGTGAAAATGATTGCACCATATATGCGTAATCACCCCCGGGACTCAGACACACCGACACCCTTGTAACTACCAGTATGCCACAGCATACACCGTGCAGGGACGGATTACTCACAGGGAAGGAAGAGCAACACATACAGTGAAAGAAGAGTGAAGGCACCACAGGTCACGCAACACATCCCTAAAGAGAATTTACCCACCCTCCCCTAAGAAAAGTGATTACACTGGCTTTTTGCGGTCACGATGAACCACCAGATGGCACAAATGTACCCATGGGAACAGATATCCCTGTACCATACGGTTCAGTCAGCTATTTTCGAATACACATGCCATGCACTTTTTGTCACGGGAGGTGATGCACCAACAACCTTCCGGTCTTTTTTTCGGAACAATTTGCATAAAAGGAAAGACACACGGCTGAATACCTTTCTGCTGCAAAAAGAGGACACATACATGCACCTCATCTGTTTTGATCCATTTTTTACCCATTTCCCTCACCGGTGTACAGAGTCACCACACAATGTCTGTGAAAAGTCATTCCGGATGTAAGAAAAGAGCGTTACCCGTATCTAAAAAATCAATACCCCATATCCTACGCATTTCAATGAGACGGACAGGAATGCATGATATCTGAGGCTGATACACTCACAACCGCACTAAAAATGAAAAGAAGAAAATATTACCAGGATCCGGACAGATATCCGGATCAGCCAATATAGCTTAGTTCTTCCTCAGCCTTTGCGTTCTCAAGTTCCCGTATTTTTTCAACAATCCCTTCCATTTCAACGGCACGTTCTTCAAGTTTCGTGTCGTCGATGTCAAGGCCTGTCAGGGCGTTCAGAACACCAAGAACTGCATGTGCACTCTTGGGATCAACAATGTAGCCAGAGGTTTCCCCCATCAGGCACACACCTTCAATTCCACGCTCCGCTCCAAGACTCAGGAGAAGACCGGATGCACCGATGATTCCACCACCGGGTTCATCTTTCGAAAAAACCACACCCGCATCTTCAGCAGGCTCACGGAGAGAAATATTACTGACAGCACCAAAGACCTGAGTCTCCTCCTGCAAATGGCCTGTCCCATACCCTCCGAGGGTGTAAATCCGTTTAACACCCAGCTCCTCAGCAATGTCAAGATACGCATCTGTAAGCAGATAATGTCCCTCTCCGGATGCACTCTGAACGTCGCCTACAAGAAATGCAATGGAGTTACCATCGGTATTGACCAGGTACACCTCATTGCATGAAAGACGGGCAACACCATTATCATCGATCAAGACCTGCGGGGGGAAGAAAATAGATGTAATCTCTGCGATTTTTTCTGCACCAAATTCTTCAATCATATGCTCAGCGACAAGCTTTCCAACCTGGCCAACGCCAGGAAGGCCTTCAATGAGAATATCAGCATGATAATCCTCATCAGTGAGCATTTTTATACGAATATCATCCATAGCGAACTTTCCGTCGATATTTACCTAACCTGTCCTGTGGTGAATATCGGGCCGGATGTGCAGTCCGGGTTTCATTACCACATGCGGGACAGGAAAAATTGAGGGTATATGTTCCATCAGACGGACATCGTCTAATTTTTCCGGCCATTAATTTTTACCAGAACGTGCTTTCCGGACAAATTCTCCGGTGCCGCCGGCGCGTTCAACAACACCAACTGCAGCTTTTGCAACTTTGTTGATAGCCTTTTCAGCGGATTTGTAATCGTGTGCAGTCACCTTCACACGGTACTTTGGAGCACCGACATACACAAGTTCAATCTCAACCCCTTCAATACTGGGCTGAGCACTGCGCAATGCCCGGCGGATCACATTTACACCATCTGGTTTGTTAGAGGTCAGAATCAGATTTCCGGTAATGGTGACTTTAGATAATTTCACATTCTCATTGGCGACTAAAATCAGTGCATCTGCAACCTTTTTATCCAGATTCAGACGACTAAGAGTTGATTTTTCATCGACAATAATATCTTCAAATACCGGGAATAATGCTCCATATTCATGGTAGAAAACACTCTGTATCGATTCTTCATCAGCACCAGATGTTTCTGAGACAAATGAAATCCATTTCAGCGCTTTTCGTTCATTTTTCCATTCATGAACCTTCTCTTTGCGCTGATGATCATTTACATCCTTCAGCGAGAGATCGATATGGCCCTTAGATCTTTCAACATGAAGAACTTTACAGACAACCTTCTGTCCTTCACGGACATAATCCCTAATGTGCTTAATCCAGCCCCGGGCTACCTCAGCGATAGGTATCAGGCCTTCACGTTCATCATATTCGTCCAGAGATACGAATGCAACAAAATCCTTTACATTCGTAACTGTGCAGACAACAAGTTCACCTTCGTCGGGCCATTCTCTCTCTTGCATAGAATTACTCACTCAACTCTTCGATAATCTCAGCATGAATCTTAGCGTTTCCGCCTGATGGTTCTGCAAGTACACTTCCACATACAACACAGTCAACAGTTGTACTTGCCCGCTGGAATATGAGCTGTTCATTTTCACAATCCTGGCACTTTACTTTGTAGAAAGCGCTTCGGTTTTCTCTATTAATCCGTACCATTCTAATCACTCCGTGAGTTCAAATTTACCAGCCTTTACACCACGACGCAGATGTGCTTTGCCGCACACTGTGCATCGGTATCTTACATTAATCCGCTTCGTTGGCTTGTCGCCACCAGGAACCTTTGAGAATTTACCCATGTTCCCGACTTTCCCACGGCGTGCTTTCTGCCTGTCAATCCAATGAAGATGCATATTTTTCCCGCTCTTCACCTTTTCGACCTCATGGATCTCATGTTTCCTGCAATAAGGACAGTAGGTATTAAATTTCGTTGGCATTTTCATGGAATAAGCCCCTTCATGTGGATATTGAATCCCAATATTATTTACATACCTTAATATTTAAGGCTATGTTGCGTTCATAAAGTACCTGCGCATTCCTGAGAGGAAGCGAAACCAGGTCATCTTTAATAAGACTATATATTCTCCCGTCAGTCCCCATAAAAGGTTCGATATCGTCAAGGACATGAACAAGGTCATATCCTGCACTGACAGCCTCGGGTAATTCGGATTCATCGGGACGGATTTCTTCATCAGGGGATGTATCTGCCATCCCACCCTCAGAAACAGAAGGCAAAAGGGCCTGAACGGCTTTTGCCCTCTCAACCAATGCACCATCAATAAGAGAATGCCTGCACGTTGCGATTGCTGCATGAATGTCATCATACATCTCCCGCTCTTCAGGAATCATCTTCCGAAGTTCCTGGGCATCCACATAATGCGTATCCATCTGGTTTATGGCCATCTTCAGAATTTTTTTAAACCGCTCACGCGAAATATCATTCAGGGTTACCGTGAGACTGTCAATCTCATTCATGAGATCAGAGCCACGGTCAGTAAGAAAATTTTCAATAGACTGTGCTTCGGAGTAGAGTTCCCGTAACCTCACCTGGCCTTTTTCAAAAATATCCCGGGATATACCAGTGAGTTTCCCACTTTCCCGCTCGTCCAGAACAACTATCCGCAGGTCTTCAAGCTCCATATGTTATCAGCTCACCAAATATTACCAGTCATAAATCAGGAGCATACATCTCCCCAATTCCCCTGCAACAAAGAAAAACAGCCATTTCATCCGGCACCCTGTTTACCCCTTTCTCAATGGTATATACCTGACCCAGCATAGGCATTGTGAGAGAGAACGGACATTCCACAGAGACCATAGTTCCACCAAAATCAACGACTGCATCAACGAGAGGATCAAACTTTTCAAGATCTGCCACCGAAGCCAGTTCTGTGACACGGAAACCGGAACCACCATGAAGAGAACCCGGCGCACGGATCAAACGCTTAATGTCTGTTGTTACTGGTTCATCAGTAAGGGCAGCCTTTGAGAGAATAAGATGTTTCAGCGGTTCATAATCCTCTTCAATAAGTGCACGAAGCGCATTATTTTTCATCAAAGATGCCGGTGAGGAGACATCATTGACCGACGCAATCACTGTGTCGATTCCCTCAACGAACGAACGTGCAGATTCTTTGCCCACACCTCGCAGGGAAGAGAGATACTTCACACCATCCTTCTCCCCCATATCATGGATGCGCTGCAGCTCTTCGCGTAAAGAATCACGATACCGCACTGGCCATCCACCGCCCGCCCCCTCATGAGCGCTGAGCATGAAACCGGGGTCAATGCCGATAGCACAGACATAATCCACCAGTTCGCGACGCTGCGAGCTGCCCCATTCACGGATCTCAAGATCCCGGATATGGACATGATACCCACGCCCACCTGAAAAGACCAGCGACATATTGCGCTTTGAAAATCCAAGTTCATCGGTGAGCATATCGATCAGTTTCAGCGTCTCATCTTTCACCCGGGAGAGCATCGTATCATAGGACACTTTCTGAACAATGTGATCAGCATCCAGATCAAAGATAAGGTCCGCACCTGCCCATACTTTGTCACTCATCGTCGGAGCTGACGGGAGTTCATAGTATGCAGTGGAAAAATACATATGACGGGGAACAGTCACCCGGACATAGGATGCCAGCTCCTCGCGCGACTGAAAAGCCATATGCCGCCGCATCTTTACCTTTGACGTTTCATCAAAGGAGATAAAACCCCATTCACGCTGACGGAGCGATGGCGGCACAAATACCGGAGCATGCGAGTAGTAGGAAGCAAACTTTTGTCGGATATATTCACGAGTGGCAGGATTCATCCAAGCCTCTTTACCATATATGGACCTGATCGTTCATATCCATGTCTGGCATAATACGGCCGGACCCCGATTCCACTCATCACAGCAACCGAAAGATATCCATCTGATGCAGCCAGGTCTTCTGCTGCCTGCAGAAGGCACGCACCATACTGCCGGTGCTGCCACTCACCTGATTCGGTACCGACTTTTTCCAGGGGAACCAGAGACCCATACACGTGAAGTTCACGGATAATCGCAGATTCAGACAGTTCAGTCCGCCATGGATTCCCAGGATACCGCAGGCGTACAAATCCAATCAACGAGTCTGATGCCGTTATCGATATAAAATGTTCAGTACCTCCACAGCACTCATACGTCATCGTCTCAATTGCTGCTTCCCCGGTTGTCGGATTACGACCTGCTTCTCTGCACCGAATGCAACGGCAACTCCCACCCATTTCCTTAAGCCTCTTCTGGGCAAGCTGCCGGAAGTTACTGTGGTGCGAACCAGAGACGATCAGCTTTGCCGGGATATCACGCTGAACACGCTGAAGGCGGGTATATTCCGGGATGCATGATTTCCCAAATGCAATCAAATCAATCAGATCTTCTTCCGGATACGTTGCATATCCTCCTGCTTCCCACAGGGCTTCAATCTCTGAACCCGGAGTAACAAGTGTCGGATAAATCTTCAGAAAATCCGGCCGGTATGAAGGATTACAAAAGAGCTCTTCAAACATCCACCGGTCATCAGCCATTGTTGCTGAAGGAAGATTCGGCATGACATGAAACCCGACCTTAATCCCGGCATCCCGTAAATGGGTATTTGCGGATATGGTCTCTGCAATTCCATGCCCCCGACGGTTATATTCAAGAATATCATCTCTGAGTTGCTGCACACCAAGTTCGACTTTTGTCACACCGAGTAAGAGCATACTATCGATATGTTCCTGCTTACACCAGTCCGGACGTGTCTCGAATGTTGCAGCAATACAGCGTGCCCGGGCAGTCTCATTCCTGCGGCATACCTCTTCATACGATGAGCCGTCATCCGGGAGGACTGCACCACCAAACTCATTCATGGCACGGATACACGAACCCATAAAATATTCCTGATACGCCGGATCGCGAGCTGTCATAGTGCCACCCATTACAATCAGTTCAACCTTGTCAGTATGATGACCGAGGAGTTCAAACTGAAGTAGCCGCTGGCGGACCTGCACATATGGATCAAACTCAAACTGGCGGCCGCGCAGTGCCGCAGGTTCTTCACCGGTGTAACTCTGAGGTGACCCAAATGGATGATCCGGCCCACCCGGACAAGGCAGACATTTCCCATGAGGACACGGATGAGGAGATGTCATGACCGCAACAGGCGCCACACCAGATAATGTCCGGGTCGGTTTTACCTGAAGGATTAAACGCATTGATTCAAATTCATCATCTGTTGCCGCTGCAAGTATGACTGAATTTTTTGGAATTATTGAAAGCCGATATTCTTTGGCAACCTGAATCTTTACCTTCTGAACATCCGACGATGTAATCCCTGGAAAAGAAAGCCGGGAGATAATTTCCCGGAAAATAGCATTGTCCTGCATACCGTCTAATGACCGGCAATAATCTCATCAGGAGTCGAATACTCCTGATAATCAAGTGAAGCGAGACCTTTAGACTTCAGATATGAAACAAGTTCATCACCCAGCGTCAGAATTGCTTCCTTATGACAGGATTTATTTTTATGAATATGCACCGGAGAGATAGAGAAAGCATCATATCCGGGTGTGCAAACCTCGTCGCCATACGTAGACTCGTAGTATTTTTTCACATGGACAAAGAGCATGTGAAGATGTAGTAGTTCCTCTTTTTGCACCAAATCACCAATCCTTAGAATTACTACTAATCAGGAGAACATATAGTTTATTGGTGATCTTTATATCGCAGGTTTCACGTTCAATCGGAGCACTCGCAGGACTCGCCCTGGGAGACGCATTTGGCGCCCCATTTGAGGGGGGGCCCCCGCCGGAACACAACATCCACGAACCCGGTAATTTTGGGATAAATCCCATAATTTACTGGCAGTTTACTGATGACACGAAGCAAACACTTGCAATATCAAAATCAATACTCAAATGTGGACATTTTGACAGTATGGCTGCAATAAATGCTTTAATTGATGAATATGAACGTGACCCACGGTTCTATGGCCCAACATCAGGGAGGGTCTTTTCCATGATACAAAATGGGTGCGCTCCACTGGAAGCAGCACAAATCCTCTTTGAAGAAGAGGGCCGTGGCCGGACAAATGGCAGTGTAATGCGGGGTGTCCCCATCGGTATATTCTACCCTCCGGAGGAGGTTTGGGCGTACAGCCTTGCAGCTTCCCGAATCACCCATTTTCATCCGGTTGCCTGTGAGGCATCAGCAGTATTCAACACGATAATTTCATGCCTGGTGCGGGGCATGGACATCGCCGTTGCAGTTGACAGGGCAATTAATTCCTGTGAAATCAGGGACGTTCGCGAACGAATTATTTCACCGGAAAAATACCCGTTGAACCCATCCATGGATGCACTTGACACCCTCCACACATCCCTTTCCATCGCACTCAGTACTGATTCGTTTGTAGACGCAGTCACAGAGGCAGTTATGCTGGGAGGAGATACAGACACCATCGCTGCCCTTTCCGGAGCACTGAAGGGTGCAGAATACGGCATAGGATCACTCCCGGAGAAATGGCTCATGCATACCGAAGGTATCGATGAGGTGATAGCCTGCGGAAGAGCCCTGTGGAATATAAGAAAATACTGATCAAAACGGGCTCAGAAGAACCCTTTTCATCCGTTTTCCCAGATCACAGGAGATAACTCCCCCATTATCGATCTCAGCAATCCGATACCCTTCACCGGGGACGATGCCTTCCGGATTGCAGAGATCAAAATTGACACAGTCACTCTGTGTGCATCCTGCCTCGTAGGTAATTGTCGAATTGAGAATAGTACGTTCTGCTAAAACGGCAGCAGGGATCTGGGCCTCCACCACTTCCACCGTGTATGCACCATCCACATGGACATGGCAGGAATGAAGCGTAGCAGTCCGGACCCCGACAATACGATATCTCCGGTGAGGCAAAAGATTGTGACAGACCTTCCTGAGCCTGCAGCCTTCACATTCATGCACTTCCCCCTTATACACAAATTCAGTGCCCTCATGTGCAAGCGCCTTTCCTACCAGAGTAATTTTTGTATGTTCATTCTTTTCGGTCATTTTAGTCCTCATATAACATTGCAATCAACTGTTCCGCAACCTCTTCAGTGATGCCCATATCCAGAATGGTGAACCGTTCCGGCCGGATGCTACGAGCAAGAATCAGAGCCTGCGCCGCAGATTTATCATCAATTCCAATCTCCTTTGGTGTTGTCGGCGCCCCTATCTGTTTCAGAGACGTGCGAATACTCCTCCAGTCACCACCGTGCAGATACATCGTAATGATAGAACCAATACCACATTGTTCACCATGAAGCCCCTTTCCCGGAGCAATCTGATCAAGGGCATGACTGAACTTGTGTTCTCCACCTGATGCAGGACGCGAAGAACCCGCGATACTCATTGCCACCCCGGAAGAGAGCAGTGCTTTTATGACGGTCCATGCGCTCTCTTCAGCGTGGGGCTTTATGAGGTCAGCATTTTTACTGATTATTTCTGCGGTCATTCGGGAAAGTGCCATGGCATAATCAGAGATTGGCTCTCCGCGGAGGCGATGAGACAGTTCCCAGTCGAGAATGGCAGTATAATTGGATATCACATCTGCACACCCTGCCGCAAGAAGACGATGAGGCGCTGCGGCAATAATGCCGGTATCAGCCACCAGTGCAATGGGCGGGTTTGCCTCAAGAGATACACTCCCTCCTTTAACCGGCACTGACGCACGCGATGAAGCAATGCCATCATGAGACGCTGCTGTGGGAACACTGATAAACGGACGGCAACAGTTGTATGACACTATTTTTGCCGTATCAATTACCCTCCCACCCCCGACACCAATAAAAACATCCACGCCAGCCCCAACTTCTTCAGCTTCTGAAATTATTTCCGGGGATATTTTATCGACAATGAATACTTCAGCATCAGCCACCTCCTTAACCAGTGAAAGGACCCGACTCCCGGCAACGTTCATTGTCCCTTTCCCACTGAATATGAGCACAGAACCAGAGACCTGAAGATCCTCACAGACCTTCGGCAACTGCATAAGAGCATCATGACCAATGATCACATCACGTGGCAGCTGCATCCATTTTGATTTATCCAAAACAGGTGTTTTGAGTAATTTTATACCGTCAGGACTCATGTACTATCATTAAATGATGTGGGATTTTATATACAAATATTACGTTGGCCCGACACTAAACGGGGAACCCTATACCATTGTTGATACACTGACCTATGCAGTAATCCTTATTCTCGCAGTATATCTGGTTTACAGATGGCTGAAAAAGACAGGGATAGACATCGATCAGGAATTTATCGTTTCAACAATCCCCTTTGTCGTTCTCGGAGGGTTAATGCGCGTTGTCGAGGACACAGGAATAATTCCCCGGCCATGGAATGTCATTCTGGTAACACCCATTATCTTCTTTGTGATTTTTTTCATCACAATTTCCATCCTTGTGACTGCAAGAGCACTGGAAAAGAAGAGCCTCGTCAAATCATATACCAAAGCCTATGCTGCAGGTGGCGTATGCGCCTGCATCATTGCTGCGGCCGTTTTGGCCTATTTTGGCATCACTGAGACACGGATTGCCCTTGATGTTCTCGTAACAATACTGGCAATGGCAGCGGTCTCATCAGCGGCTGTCTGGGGTCTTCTCCGGTATGGACTAAAATGGACATTTACGGAGAATATCCTCTATAAGCTACTTATTTTTGGCCACATGCTGGATGCAAGTGCGACAAGCTTCGGTATCGAGCTCCATGAACTAACGTATGTAGAAGTGCATGTTGTCGGTTCCCATCTCATAGAAGCTACCGGCACCGCTTTTTCCATGTTTGCCCTGAAACTGGTTGTGATCATTCCTGCAATATATGTGCTCGAAATGTACAGAAAAGAAGGAAACAGTCAGTTGTGGCACCTTATCCTTCTGGCAATGATTGTTGTTGGAATGGCACCCGGCATCAGGGACATGGTAAGGATGATACTCTATGTTTGATGGCAGTTACCGGACAGCTGCAATCATAACCGTGGGAATCCTGATTCTCACGGGCGTTCTGGGGGCCTTTGCAGTTTATTCGGATAAATCAATTGGAGAAGAACTTATTTCCCTGATGAATGAGGAAGTCTTCAAAAATATTGAATCCGAAAATCCTGCAGTTGTTGCAGTAAACATCTTCGCAAACAATGCAGAAACGTCAATAATTCTTTTCATCGGCGGAGCATCCTTTGGTCTCATAACCCTCCTGATTCTTTCCATGAACGGGATTATTATTGGCATGGTAGTTGAATACGTCCGGCAGGAACAGGGACTCTATGTCATTCTTGCAGGAGTGCTGCCGCATGGAATATTCGAGATTCCTGCATTGGTACTTGCGGGCATGTTTGGTCTCCTTCTCGGTGAAGAATTATGGAAAGAACTGCATGGCACCGGGGATGCAATTTCCGCAGCACAACAATATGGAAAACGATTCCTCGGCTATGTCCTCCCTCTTCTTGGAATTGCGGCGATTATAGAGGGATTTATTACACCAGAGATCATACAGTTATTTATCTAGGATGATGAGTTATGCAGGAAGACAAAGGCGCACTCCCGCCAAAAGAAACATTCAGTGAATGGTACAATGACATTCTCTGGCAGGCAGAAATAATGGATGTCAGGTATCCGGTTAAGGGTGTGTATGTCTGGTTCCCCCATGGATTTGCGGTCCGAAAAGCGACCTATGCAATCCTCAGAGAATTGTTGGATAAAGATCACGACGAAACGCTGTTTCCACTATTGATTCCAGAAAATGAATTCATGAAGGAAGCAGAGCATATCAAAGGATTTGAAGAGGAGGTATACTGGGTCACCCATGGCGGAACGAGTGAACTCGATGTGCCACTGGCACTTCGCCCAACATCTGAGACAGCCATATACCCTATGTATGCCCTGTGGGTCAGGTCCCATGCAGATCTTCCAATAAAGCTCTACCAGATCGTTAACACATTCCGCTATGAAACAAAGCACACACGGCCACTCATCCGTCTGAGAGAGATAACATCCTTTAAGGAAGCGCATACCGTCCATGCAACATGGAAAGACGCTGAATCACAGGTAAATGATGCAGTGACCTTATATCGCACATTCTATGACAGGCTCTGCGTTCCCGTCATCATCTCACGCCGTCCGGAATGGGATAAATTCCCCGGTGCAGATTATACCATCGCAACCGATGTAATAATGCCTGACGGAAAGACCCTTCAGGCTGGAACGGTCCATCATCTGGGCGACCATTTCTCCCGTACATTTGATATCACATACGAGGACGCACAGGGAGAACAGCAGCTTGCATACCAGACATGCTATGGGATATCAGAACGCTGCATCGCGGCACTCATCAGTACACATGGAGACGACAAAGGACTGGTTCTTCCTCCGGCTGTCGCACCCGTACAGATTGCCATTGTTCCCATTATAATCAAAAAGCGCGAAGAAGAAATCCGGGCAGAAGCCGAAAAACTTGAAACTGAGCTTAAAGACGCAGGTTTCAGGGTTAAAACAGATTTCAGAAGCATTCGTCCCGGTGCGAAATATTATCACTGGGAGATGCGCGGTGTGCCACTCAGAATAGAGATCGGGCCACGTGATATTGATAATGGTGTGGTAATGGCTGTGACACGATTTGGAGAAAAAAATACTGTCTCGAGGGATTCTCTGATACCCGGTATCCAGACCATCATGAATACGTTCACAGAGGAACTGAAAGAACGGGCAGAACAAAAAGCGCAGGAAAAGATTTTTTCCGTTTCTTCTCTTGAAGAAGCACGTGAAGCAGCAGGCAAGGGAGTGGCAGTTATCCAGTGGTGCGGATGTGAAGAATGCGCAAAGACCATTGAAACAGAGATTGATGTCAGTGTTCTGGGCACTGACGTTCAGAGCAAATATATTGCAGATACTGCAGGCACATGCATCATCTGCGGCAAACCATCACGTCCGGCAATTATTGCACGGACATATTAATCCATTTTTAACATTCCCTTTTTTTCATACACCTTTTTCCCATCACAAATTTAATGGCAAAGGCGGATGGGATTGCCAATACAATGCAGGCCATATTCAGAGGGCTTTCCGTTGGCACCGGAGAAGAAGGCTTTGCTATGGGGATTTTATCCGGATCAGAAAGGGCGCCATCCACATCCACAGCCACAGGAATTGTTAAAATTCCATCCCCCCGCACATTGCCATATCCATCATATTGCGTGACAGTCATTACGTCAAGTGTCCTATCCCGCATTCCAGCAGGAACGGTACCACTCACTTCCACAGAGAGATATTCTGATCTCCCTGTGGATATTCGAGATACTATCCATTGATAAATACATTCTCTGCTTCCTTGTGAAATGTCTGAACCAGATTATTGTCAACAATAAGAAAATACTGCCATTTAGGGCAATTTAATCCTGTAAAGAGCTGGAGCGAGTCACTCCCCGGAAATGTCACCTCTCCTGACGAATCAAATGAAACACGTGCGGATACCCGAAGTAAATCCCCGGGAAAAACATTCTCCGAACCGTTTACCAAAATCTGATCAATAACAAATGAGGCCCCACTGGCGGAGACTGGAATAATTACTGTGCAAAAAAGAACAAGACCAGCAAAATGAGTCAGACGCATACACCATCTAACTTTCGCAATCCACTACATATGATAACAAAAAAAAAGATTGCTGTGGTGGCCCCACATCTCTGCCACCAAAGAGGACGAAATTAAATCTGCCACAATACTATTTATTGTTGTCTATTGATCATACAATTGGGAGCACACCACAGAGCAAAATGATCCACACCATATAATGGTTCCCTTTTGTTGAACTTCAGATTAGTCCATCAGAAATACAGCTGCTACAATGACAGATGTCCAGTCTCCATCATCCCCCACCACAGCACTCTTTGTCACATTCATGGTGCGCTCAAGTTCACTCTCAGAAATACTGCCAAACATGTCCTTTGCAAGTTTTTCCGCATATTTCCCGACCTGTTCAGGCCCCATACCAAATGAATGATGCTCAGTAAAGTACCCCCAGTGAGATTCCATATCTTCCGGAATTGCTACCCCCAGGGAAGCTGAAATTCTCCGGTGAGGTTCATTGGAAGACAGGCGCGAAAACACCGTGAAAACAATACTGCCTGCACGCAAATCCGGGAGTGCCTCTTCTTTTGATATAATTCTGCATTTCGGAGGGAGGATAGAACTGACGGTAACAATATTATAGCATTCAATGGATGCGTCACGCAATGCCATCTCAAATGAAGTCAGTTCATCCGGACTCCGGCCAGCACCGCAGGTAAAAAACACACGTTTTGGTACAAATCTATCGCTCATATTCACCACCAAATAAGTATATACGTTTGGCTGTGTGCTCACTTAAAAGAAATTGAAGTAACATATTAAGAATTTCCGGATTTAATTAAATATTGATTTTCAGTGTCAAAAAAAGGGAAGAGTAAATTGGAATTTACTCAACCTGTGTTACAAGCGGATGATATACTCTTGCAGCTAAATCCTTATCGACCATAAAGAGAATACTCATTCCTGTTTCATCACTGACCATATTCAGTTTTTCAAGAATGGTGCGTGCATTCTCCTCCTCCTCAACCTGTTCGTCCACAAACCACTGAAGCAGATTATATGTCGCATGATCATGCTCCTCATGTGCAATCTCAACAAGATTGTCGATCTTTGCTGTGACCAACTGCTCATGCTCATACTGAAATTCAAAAGCCATTTCCGGAGATTCCCAAAGGGAAGGCGGGGCATCAATAGCCTGAAGTTCTATTATTCCGCCACGGGAAAGGACATAATCATAAAATTTCATTGCATGATCACGCTCTTCCATTGCCTGAATCCGTTCCCAGTTTGCAAAACCACGCAGCCCGATAGAATCATACCAGGCAGACATGGAAAGATAAAGATAGGAAGAATAGAGTTCCCATTTTATCTGCTCATTGATTGCGTCAAGAATTTTTCCATTCATTGTGTTTCATCACCTCGTTCAGCCTCAACACCCCCCATTGACAATGCGCAATATAATAACCTATGGTCGGATAAGCCGGAAGTTACCTGCGCCCATCGATGAAGCGCATGACAAAGGACTGTTTATCCTCATATTTCTGCTGCAGGTAAGGGGTCCCTACGTGGAATGTGCCCCGTTTTTCCTGGAATAGTATCCCAAGGGCAATTTTTCCGGAATCGTTGTACCGGTATTCCCGCACAAGACGGCAGGCTGCATCAAAATCTTCGGGATTATGGCTAACAGGAACATACACCTGTTCGTCATACTCCTCTGTTTTATCCATATAACTTGCACAGATCTGGAGGATGTCGATAAATGAAAACCCGGAATGAGATATGCCATCATAAATGAGCTCTTTGAGTTCTTTTCCCCGCCGGGAATAACCCCGTGCAACAAAACTGCAGCCAGCTGAAAGAAGCAGTTCTGGTGGATTAAATGCGAGATCATTACTGGCATACGGGTTTGACTTACTATGATATTCACCGGGAGACGTTGGGGTAAACTGCCCCTTAGTCAGTCCGTAGACACGATTATTGTGTACAAGGACGGTCATATTCACATTCCGTTTTGCTGCAAACAGGAGGTGCGCAATACCCTCTGCATATGCATCCCCATCCCCCACACAGCAGATCACTTTCAGATCAGGATTTGCCATACATATTCCTGTTGCAAAAGAGACCGACCTCCCATGAAGGGAATAGAACGAATTAATATTCAGGTAATCAGCCATCTTTGCGTGGCAACCAATCCCGGAAACGAGCACCATCTTTTCACGGGGAGTGCCCTCTGCCTCCAGACGGAGAATGACATCTTTTAATGCATGCTCAATGGCAAAATTTCCACAGCCCGGGCACCACGTATTCTGTGCATCTGTTATGATTCCTGTTGTCATTCAGCAAGCCCCCAGAGATCTTCTATCAGTTGGTCCAATGTGAAAGGCCGCCCGTCAAACCGGGGCAATCTGATATCAACCGGAATACCATGCGCTTCACATATATCTGCCAGCTGACCGGAGAAATTATCTTCCAGCAGAAATGTCATGCGGGACCGGCTGGTTGCAGCAAGCATCTCAGTTTCCGGAAACGGATGCATTACTATAGGCTGAACAGATTTAATGCCAACAAAATTGGCTGCTTCCCGGCAGAGCGGAGCATTCGAACCCCATGAAATAAGACACATATCAGAATCATGATTCCCGGAAACATGAACCGGATTCAGACGGGAAACCGCCTCTTTCATTAATGGGATTTTTTTCATCTGTTTCCGGGTCATAGATGCGATCTGCATACCATCATCAACGGATATACCACGTTCATCATGTGATTTGCTATTTCCTTTAATCACAGAACCAGAAAGGGGCGGGGATGCATATAGAGAGATACCGTCTTCAGTATCCCTGTACCTCAGATATTCATCATGGCCTTCCCAAAGAGGGACAGAAACAGGTGTTATTGCCGGTAAAAATTCAGGATCGACCGTGTATACCCCCTCTGACAGAACCCTGTCCGTCATCAGAATGGAAGGCACCTGAAACTGCCAGGATAATGACAATGCATGGCCTGCCCATTCAAATGCCTGCTGTGCATCCCCCGGAGCAAAAACAAATCGGGGGAACTCACCATGACCAGCATGAATCGCAAAATGAAGGTCTGACTGAGCAGTATATGTCGGAGTACCGGTGGAAGGGCCACTTCTCTGTGCAAGAACAATGGTAATCGGGATTTCCGCCATACCTGCCATTGAAAGAGCCTCTGTCATCAGGCAGAAACCACCCCCCGATGTGCCAACAGCAGTTTTTGCCCCGGCATATACCATCCCTTCTGCCATTGTTACAACTGCTATTTCACTCTCCGGCTGAAAAACCTGTACACCCGTCTCACCGGAAGCTGCCGCCATGAAATGAAGAATACCGGTAGAAGGGCTCATTGGATAGGCAATATATCCATTGAGCCCGGCAGAAAGCAAACCAAGAGAAACAGCTTCATTTCCAGAGAGAATAATCCCCGGTGACTGATGTATCCGCTTTACTTCTCTCTTCTCTTCCTGCATCTGAAATGCATCCCTCGCAATCTCAAGGTTTTTTTCGGTGAATTTATGCATCTCATGTGAAATAACCGATGCAAATTCTTCCCATTCCATACCTAAAGCAAACGCCAGAGCACCGATCATTACAGTGTTCTCCATGACCGCCGACCCACCGTTCTTCTCAACAATTCTCTTCAGAGGGATTCCGGAACCGACATCTGACTGCACGCTATCGGAGTTATAAATAATCAGGGCATCACGTTTGCAGTCATTCTGATGACGCCGAAGTGTTGTCAGATCCATTGCCAGGAGAATATCAATTCCCGAACGATGTGTTCCTATAGGATGGTTACTGGCGCGGATAACTGAAAAATTGTGTCCGCCGCGTATCAGTGACGGATAATCATAATACATATATACATAATATCCCAGGGTGGTGAAAATGCGGGCAATTGTCTGGCCCGCAACATTAATTCCATCCCCCGCTTTCCCCCCAATCAGAACAGAACACTCATCCATTGAACAGTCATCTCCTCTGAACCTGCATAGAGATGAAAAATAGATAATGGTTGCGTATTTCAGAAACACGCATTACTGAACTATTGTATTTTTACTCCTGCACAATTGCCGAAGCCTCTTCATCAAAAGGATTGGTTCTGAGGGCAAGAGAAAACATATATGGATAACTGTTCTTCAGATATTCCATATATCTGACCCATTCACTGACGAGTTCTTTATAAACCCGGTCAATATCTCCTCCGATATGCTGGCAGTCACTTTCAGGAAGGCAGTCAAAACCGGGACGGCGCTGCAGTTCTTCATTCAGATGGAATACGGCACGCAAAAGTTCGGTGAATTTCTGATTTTCCAGAAGGACAGGATTTTCAAGCAGACGAAGGAGAAAATCACGTTTCTGCATTAGAAACCGGTCCATTTCAGCAAGATCGATTTCTCTCCAGTTAACAGAAAAGGAGTGACCATCAATTGATGCTGATGCACTACGAAAACGCTCTGCCCCCCAGTCATTACCAATAATAAGCTTATTTCGCAGATCAGAAGATTCTTCATCATAATCAGAAAGGACGGTAAGGAGGTTGTTCCCCACTTCAGCAAAGAACGTCCCGATAACCATATTGAGTTTCTGCATTTTTTCCTGATGTGAACGGATGGTCAGCAGATGATTGAGCACCACGGTCACCAGAAGAACACTGATTGGAAGAAATCCTATTGCATTAAAGAGATAATCAATGGTATTTTCCGGATTATGGCGCAGAAGCATTTTTGTTGAATAAATGATTACGGATGCTGCCACCAGAAAAAGTGCAAGTTTCATCTCCCAGGTGCCTAATTTTTTCATATTTTGTTCATCTCCGTGAAAATATGCTGTGTATTCATACCACTATTCAGATACCAGACGTCCGATAAGATTAAATACAGAATTTCCATATGGAATGATATGATTAAAAAGGCATCAATTGTTCTAATTGTTTTTGTCATCGGAATGGTATGTATCGCCGGGTGCACTTCAGATACCGGTGAAGCCACACCTACCGCCACACCCACACCTCTGCCTCCTGTGCAGACACCGGTTTCAACAACACAGGCAGCACCTGACCTTATGCCCCAGCCAACCGATGTTGTGCCAACAACACTGTTTGTAGATGTAGCTACTTCTAAAGACCCGATAACAGGAGACATCACCGTCACATTCAGGGGCGGAAAAGGCCAGAATCAGGTCAATGAGATAAAAGCAGTTGTGATGTCAGGCACCGGCGCTACAACCACTAAATACATCGAACCCAATGTGAACGCTGAAGCAGTATTTACGGTGGAGGACGGAGAGGCAACACGGGGAGAGGACAGGATCACGGTCACGGCATCTTTCTACGATGGCTCAAGCTACAGAATTTATGATGACGTCCTTTCCAGAAGCAGGACGACAAGCTGAAAAATGATGATTACTGATCATCATCCGTTTTTTTGACAATCCAGTGCAGAAGAATGCCCTCATCAATTCTTTCGGCATCTTTGAGGACAAGGGAGGGAAAATCAGCTTCATTGATATACCCTTCACCATCTGCAGGAGTGGGTGCATCTCTCCCGCCGATGACCACATTCCCGATACAGGTAAACAATTCATCCACAAGCCCCTCTGCAAAGAGAGACCAAATCAGAGTGCCGCCCCCCTCAACCATGAGGCTCTGAATCCCAAGAGTCCCCAGATATTCCAGAAAATTGGATAAATCAACCCGTTCATCCCCAAAAACGGCAATTTCAGCATATTCTGAGAGGACAGCAGTTTTTTCGGGGTTTGCAGAACCTGAAACAGCAATAATTCTTGTGCCCGGCCCTTTATGAAGAATATCTGCACTCACAGGTGTTCTTGCCCCGCTGTCAATGACAATACGAACGGGATTTTCATCCCTGCCGCCATCTGCTCTCTTTTTTTTGAGAAGAGCATCTTTAACGGTCAGGGAAGGGTCATCAGCAAGTACTGTCCCTATCCCTACCATGATCGCATCACACTGTGACTTTATCAGATCAACACGTCTGAAATCAGCATCTCCTGATATTCGGACCTGTCTGCGTTCTTTTGTTGAAAGTTTACCATCTGCACTCATCGCCAGATTAACAAACACATGAGGGCGCATACAATAGCATTTATTCACGCCCGGATTTAGACATGTTGGTATCAGAGCTTTGTGTACCGCATACAACAAGGGAAAGAGACAGGGAATTCATGCAATACCGCATCCCATCTGGCAGGGGTCCATCATCAAAGACATGCCCAAGATGTGCTTTGCACCGACGGCAGAGTACCTCTGTGCGAACCATCCCAAGTGAACTGTCCTCATGCAGTTCAGTATTATCCGGGTGGACAGGACGGGAAAAACTTGGCCACCCAGTCCCTGAATCAAATTTATCACCGGAAAAGAAAAGGTGGGTTTTGCAACAGGCACACGCATACACTCCCTCATCATGACAATCAGCATATATTCCGCTGAAAGGAGGTTCAGTCCCTGACTGCCGCGCAACACGAAACACATCCGGAGAAAGAATATGTTTCCATTCTTCATCTGTCCGGATTATCGGTTTGGCACTGTACATCACACCTGAACATGGATCAAA